>JBOHWA010000274.1:0-3359 GCA_050735855.1 Binatia bacterium | reverse complement strand
GCACGGCGCGGCGCTCGGCGCCCGCGGCCCCGTGCGGCGGCACGGGCGTCGCAGTGGGCGTCAGCGTGGGGAACATCCGCGCCGGTGCCGGCGCGGCCGACAGCAAAGCCGCGAGCAGCGCGATGAGACTGGTCTGTCGCCGTGGCCGAGAAATCGAATCCCGCCGATCCCGACCGGATGGCCATCGCCACTTCGAGGGTCCCTTCCCCCCTTGCGGGGGAAGGACAGGATGGGGGGTGGGCACGAGTTCCGCGCCTTGCTTGCTCGCGGACCACCCCCCATCCTGTCCTTCCCCCGCAAGGGGGGAAGGGACCTTGGGATCAGCGGCGTGGAATTGGTGCGCGCGCGAATCGGTCGCGCGGCTCGGGTGGCGTCGGATCATGCCTCAACGCTCCGGGCCCAGCCGAGAACAGTCAAGCTACCCGAGCGCGATTGGCCCGCCTACGGCACGACGATGTTGAAGGCGCCGTCCGGATCACTGCCGCTCGAGGAGAAGGCGATGAACGGCGGGTTCAGCACCTCGATGTAGGCAGCCCCCGTCTGCGCGCTGGCGGGCACCTGGAAGGTGAACCGCGTCGGCGAGACGATGGAGAGCGGCACGTTGGCGCCGTTGGGGCCGAAGCCGCCGAGGTTGGTGCCGCCGCCGCTCTGGACGTTGAAGAGATTGATCACCGAGAGGGTGGAGAAACCGGTGCCGTCGACGGTCACCGTCGTCCCATTCTGGTGCACCGAGGTGATGGTCAACACCGCCCCGATCGGCACCGACACCGCGTTCGATACGACGTTGCCGACGTAGGGATGGTTGACCACCTGGAACGAGCCCGGCCCGGTCGGGGTCGACTCCGGGATGCGCACCTGGAACTCCGTCGACGTCCAGCCGCTCACCGGCGCCAGCGGGCCGACGTTGCCACTGGCGCTGAACAGATTGACCAGCGGTTGGTTGAAGCCGGTGCCGGTGATGGTGGTGAGCTGGCCCTGGGCGACGACCGTCTCGACGTTGGCGGTCGGGACGCTGACGTCGGGCGGGCGCAGCGCGACGCCGTTGATCTTGGTGACCGTCGGGATGTTCGCGGCGGCGTTGCCGTAGATCAGCGCCACCTGCGCGTTCGATTCGATGTAGTTCTGGTCGGTGTTGATCACCTGCACGGCGCCGAAGCCGGCGCCGAGCGGCAGGTCGGGCGGCACGAAGATGTAGAGCACGCCGCTGTTGACGGTGCTCGGCGTGTACGGCCCGAAGGCCATCGTGCCGCCGGCGGTGGCGATGTAGAGCTTCACCACCGAGCCGGCGGTGAATCCCGAGCCGGTCAGGGCGAGGAAGTCGCCGACGACGACCGGCCCCGCCGGCGGATCGAGGAGGACGGCCGGCCCGGCGTTGACCGCGTAGCGCAGCACGCGCGAGTTCTCGCGATCGGCGACCAGCAGGCGCGCGCTCGCGTCCATCACCACATCGGCCGGCGAGCTCATGGTGTCCGGGCGCGGCGCCGGGATCGTGGTCGAGGTGAAGCTCGGCTGGCCGATGACGTCGTCGGCGACCATGTCGCCGCCGCTGAACGGCGTGTAGTACACCAGCACGCGGTGGTTGCCGTAGTCGGCGATGAAGACGTTGCCGGCGCTGTCTTCGTAAATGCCGCGCGGGCTCGACAGCGACGCGTTGCTCGGCGCGCCGCCGCGGTTCTCGTTGCAGGCGGTGAACGACGCCTGGCCGAAGACGGCGCTGGCGCTCATGCCGTTGCTGAACGGGCCGTTGAAGACCAGCACGCGGTGGTTGCCGGCGTCGGCGACGTAGACCCGCCCGCTCGGCGCCGCGTGGACCGACTGCGGCGACGCCATGCGGTTGGCCGCACAGCCGGGGGCGTAGGGCGGAAAGGTGGTCAACGAGACGAAGTTGGCCTGGCCGAGGATGAGGTTGGCGCTGGCATTGGTGGCCGGCGCCGCCGGGGCGTTGCCGAACCGGATGACGCGATGGTCGACGGTGTCGGCCACCCACAGATCGTTGCCCGGGCCGACCGACACGCCACCGACGCCGGCCATGCTCTCCGGCGTCCCGTAGCGGAAGCTGGGATTGCGGTTGGCGAAGTTGGTCTGCCCGAACACGCGGTCGGCATTCGTGTCGCCGGCGAACGGATTGACGAAGTGGAGGACGCGGTTGTTGGAGTTGTCGGCGACGTAGACGCCCCCCAGGCTGTCGACGGCGACGTCGACGGGGAAGAACATTGAGGCGTTGCTGCCGACGGCGGTCACGGCGTTCTGCAGGGCGCTGTTGATACCGGCGTTGGTCGGCCCGGCCGTGAAGGAGGTCTGGCCAAGCACGCGGTCGGCGGCGCGATTGTTGACCAGGTCGGCGGTCGAGTTGTACCCCAGCACGCGGTTGTTGCCGATGTCGGCGACCCACAGGCGGTTGGGCGACACCGAGGTGTCGATGCCGACGCCGACCGGATTGTTCATGCGCATCGCGCTCGGGATGTTGACCGACGCGTCGACGAAGGTCGCCTTGCCGATGACGCGATCGGCGATGACCGCCGCGGGCGCGGCGCCGGCGGGGCTATTGAAGCCGAGGATGCGGCTGTTGTCGCGATCGCACACCCACAGCGCGCCGGCGGCGTCGAAGGCCAGACCGTGCGGCCCCCAGAAGCCGGCGCCGTTGGGGAAGCCGTCCGGCGCATCGCGCACGTTGGTCGCGAAGGTCGGCACCTGGCTGCGGTCGGCCTGGCCGAGGACGCGACTGGCGGTCTGGCTGGTGAGCGGCGCGTCGTAGGCGAGCACGCGCTGGTTGCCGGTGTCGGCGACCCACAGCCGGCCGCTGCCGTCGAGCTCGAGCTTCTGCGGGAAGCCGAGGCCGTCGGCGTTGACGCCGGTCTGGTTGGCCGCACCGTTGGAGAAGCTGCCGCCGTGGCCGAAGACGGTCGTCGCCGTCTTGCCGGCGGTGATCGGGGACGGATAGCGCAGCACGCGGCTGAAGCCGGTGTCCGCTACCCACAGGTTGCCGCCGCCGTCGAGCAGGACGTCGCGCGGGCCGGACAACGTCGTCGCGCTCGGCCCGCCGCCGCCGCCGACGGCGAAGGCGGCACTCGCGCCGGTCGCCGTGCTGGCGAACTTCAGCACACGGTTGTTGCCGGTATCGGCCACCCACAGCGCCCCGGTGGTATCGACGAAGACCCCGACCGGGGTGCGCAGCTGGTTGAGGCCGCTGCCGGCGCCCGAGGCGGTCAGGTTGGGCTGGCCGATCACCCGATCGGCGACCGCGTCGACCGTCGGGGTGAGGAAGATGAGCACGCGGTTGTTGTTGGTGTCGGCGACGTAGAGCGTCCCCGCGGCGTCGACGGCGACCCCCTGCGGGAAGTTCATGGTGGTCGGCTGCA
>JBOHWA010000273.1:0-2099 GCA_050735855.1 Binatia bacterium | reverse complement strand
CCCGCCACCGTCACGGCTGATTTTGCGCCACGACCGTCTTGAAGATGTTCCAGCTCTTCAAGAGCTCCAGAGCTCGATCGAGCTGCGGGTCGGCTTGGTCTGCGGCGGGCACGCCGGCGGCCGCGTCGTCCTCGGCCGGGCCCTCGTCTTCCTCGCCTTCGCCGTTCTGGAGGTGGCCCGGCAGGTTGCGCTCGCGAATCCCTTCAGGCTTCTCTTCGCCCGCCGCCGCGCTCACCGCGACGACCGGCTCCATGACGATGTCCGGCGTGATCCCGGTCGCCTGGATGGAGCGACCATTGGGGGTGTAGTAGCGCGCCGTGGTCAGGCGGATGGCCGCCTCGCCGTCGGACACCGGCAGGATCGTCTGCACCGAGCCCTTGCCGAACGTCTGCGTGCCCAGCACGAGGGCACGCTTGTGGTCCTGCAGGGCGCCGGCGACGATCTCGGAGGCGCTGGCGCTGCCGCCGTTCACCAGCACGACCATCGGGAAGTCGTTGCTGACGTTGGGCTTGTGCGCGTAGAACTTCTGCGCCTGGTTGTCGAGGCGACCCTCGGTGTAAACCACCAGACCCGAGTCGAGGAACAGATCGGACACCTTGACCGCCTGTGACAGGAGGCCGCCGGGGTTGTTGCGCAGGTCGAGCACCAGGCCCTGCAGGCCGCCGGTCTCCTTCTCCATCGCCTCCAGTGCGCTCTTGGCATCGCGCTCGGTGCGCTCCTGGAACTGCGTGATGCGCAGGTAGCCGTAGTGCGGTTCGAGCACCCGGTACTTGACGCTCTTGATCTGGATCACCTCGCGCTTCAGGGTCAGGTCGATCCACTCGGGGGTGTTCTCGCGGCGCACGGTCAGCGCGATCTTCGAGCCCTCGGGGCCGCGCATCAACTTGACCGCCTGCAGCAGCGTCATGTCCTTGGTGAACTCGTGGTCGATCTTGATGATCTGGTCGCCCGACTTGATGCCGGCGCGCGCCGCCGGCGTGTCCTCGATCGGCGACACGACGGTCAGCACCCCGTTGCGCTGGGTGATCTCGATGCCGAGCCCGCCGAAGCTGCCGCGCGTGTCGACCTGCAGTTCCTTGTACAGATCGGGGTTCAGGTAGGCGCTGTGCGGATCGAGCGCCGCCAACATGCCGTTGATGGCCCCGTCGATCAGCTGGTCGGTCGACACTTCGTCGACGTAGTTCTTCTGCACCATGGTCAAGACGTTGGCGAACGCCTCGAGGTTCTGGTACGTGTCGCGGCCGACCGCCGACACCTGCCGGGCCAGCCAGCTACTCAGCACCAGCGTGCCGCAGACGACGACGAGAAAGAGGGTAATGCCGGCTCGTTGTTTCACGATGACTCCAGTTTGTTCAGTCTACTATAGCCCAGCGAGCGGGTCACAACAATTCGATCTCGCGGCGGGCGGCAGCAGAAGTCGCTTGCAATAGCGCCCGGCGCCGTCGAGTATTCGGCTCGTGCGGTCGATGCGCCCTCGCCCATCGGACACTGCCTGTGCCGCCGCCGGTGCCGGCGGCGCCGCACCAGCGCGGCGCGCGGGCTGACCATGAGCGAGGCACGACTGATCCGACGCAGTCTGGCCGAGTTCTTCCAGGATCTGGTTCGCGGTGCCATGCGCACCCACGACGTGCACCTGAGCGAGCCCGCCGAGCACTACCTGGTCAACCTGCTCGAGCGCTTCGCCAAGCCGGAACCCGACTGGGATACACGGCCGCTCGCCCTCGCCTATCTCGAGTCGACGCAGGAGGCGCGCGCCCCGCGCTGCGCCAAACTGAAGTACGTCGGCGACACGGCGCTGTTCCTGTCGGGCATCTTCATGGAGAGCCTCGAGCGCCGCACCGCCTCGACCGACTACTACATGGCGCTCGGGCGCATCGCCTACCACCAGCTGGCGACGCTGCCGGCGACCGACGCGGTGCCGCGCACCGAGATCTTCGGCGAGATGGCGGCGCGCTTCCCCGACTTCGTCCGCGTGCTGTCCGAGATCAGCTTCGCCGAGCTGTTCCCGAGCGACGGACAGACCGTGCGCGTCTACACGCGCTGGCTGCACACCCGCGGCGCGCAGGACGCCGCCTGGCTGCTGCGCCGCGGTATCGTGC
>JBOHWA010000272.1:0-9293 GCA_050735855.1 Binatia bacterium | reverse complement strand
CCCTCCAGGCTCCTCAACGTGGCGCGATTGATGCACAATGGGCGCATGCGCTTCATCCATCTCGCCTCGCTCATGTGGGTGCTCGCCGCGCCGGTCACGGCTCAGCTCTGCCCGGGCGACTGCGACGGCGATAACGCCATCAGTGCGGCAGAATTCGCCCAGGTGATCGGCGGCGTCTTCGACGCGGCGATCTGCCCGGCGGCCGACCGCGACGGCGATGCGGCGGTCGACGCGGCCGACGTGCTGGCCGCCCACCGCGCGCTGGGGGAGCCGCCCGAAGGCTGCCAGGTGGACGAGGCTCCGGCGTCGACCTGGCTGCCCCTGCCGGCGCTGCCCGGCGGCGCGCGGCAGGAGATCGGCGTCGCCGCGCTCGGCACGCAGGTGTACGTCATCGGCGGGCTGACGGACACCGGGCAGGGCGTCGCCGCGGTCGAAGTCTTCGATACCGTCGGCGGCACCTGGACCACCACCGGCGGCCTGCCGCGCCCGCTGCACCATATCGGCACCGCGGCGCTCGACGGGCAGCTCTACTCAGTCGGCGGGTTCATCCGCCAATCGTTCAGCCCGGCGACCGACGTCTCGCGCTATGACCCGACCAGCGGCGAGTGGACCGCCGTCGCGCCGCTGCCGGCGCCGCGCGGCGCGCTCGCCGTCGCCGTTCGTGACGGCCTGCTCTACGCCAGCGGCGGCAGCGGCCCGGGCGGCTCGGTGGCCGAGCACTCCGTCTACGATCCGCAGACCGACCGTTGGAGCCCGCTCGCCGCGCTGCCGACGCCGCGCAACCACCTCGCCTCGGTCGCCCTCGGCGATTACGTCTACGTCATCGGCGGGCGCAGCGACGGCGGCGGCAACGCCAACAGCGCCGCGCTCGATCGCTACGACCCGGCGACCGACACCTGGGACGCCCTTGCCCCGATGCCGACTGCGCGCAGCGGCCACGCCGCCGCGGTGCTCGACGGGCTGATCGTCGTCATGGGCGGCGAGGTGAATTCAGCCAACCCACCGAACTTCGTCTTCGACCAGGTCGAGCGCTACGACCCCGCCCTCGACGAATGGACCACGCTCGCGCCGATGGCCGCGCCGCGCCACGGCATCGGCGCCGCGACGGTCGGCGGCCTCATCTACGTCCCCGGCGGCGCCACGCGCGCCGGCTTCGCGGCGACCGCCCACCACGACGCGCTGCGCATCGTGCGCTAGCGCCATTTGCGGGAGATTGCTCCCGCACTGCACGCGGCCCAGCCACCACGGATCCGGTGCGGCGCGCGGCCTCGGCATCGGCCGCATGATCTCATATTCAAGGCGAAGCGGCAGGTGCGCGAGCAGCAGTCGGCCCAGTCGTCGCAAGCAACCGAGCTGAAGGGTCAGCTCGACACGTCCCGCCCGTGAAGAGGCGACTCACCATCGGGCCATTTCACGACTTGCTTCGCTTCCTGCACATGGCTATCGGGTGTCCGGTGTCCTGGGTGCAGATCCGATGACGCACGATCGCCGCGATCCATCCAGAGCGCGCTGATGGTCACGGGGCACGCGTCAGGTCCCTCCCGGTGGCTGCGGTCCGCCTATGGCGCCGTATGCTCCCTGCGGATTCTGACGCCGCTCATCGTGGGCCTGTTCACGGTGACCTATTTCGCCGCGACCTATAACCTGGCCGCGCAGAAGCCGTTCTGGTTCGATGAGCTCCTGACCTACAACATTGCGGCGATGCCGACCGCGGGCGACGTCTGGAGGGCCTGGCTGCAAGCGGATGATGCGATGCCGCCGTTGGTCCACTTCGCCACGCATCTCTCGGGCTCCACGTTGGGGTTCTCCCACGTCACGGCCCGCCTGCCGGCGATGGTGGGCTTCTGGCTCCTGTGTCTTTGCATCTTCATCTTCCTCAGACGCCGGGTGTGCCCGATGCTGGCCCTGGTGGGGATGCTCCTGCCGGTAACTGTTCCCCTGGTGTACTCGTATGCCTACGAGGCCCGAGCCTACGGTATGGTCCTGGGGTTCTGCGGCGCCGCCGTGGTGTGCTGGGACCTCGCGTCGGACGCCCGGTGGCGGCGCGTCGCCCTGCTCGGTCTCCCCATCTTCCTGGCGGGGGCCATCGCGGCGCATACATTTGCCATCCTGGTGGTCGTCCCACTGGCTCTGGCGGAGCTCGCGCGAACGCTGGAGCGCCGCCATGTCGACTGGGTGGTGTGGATGGGTCTGGTCGCCGCCACCCTGGTGATCCTGCCGGTCAACCCCGTCGTTGCTCACCTCCGCCGCAGCCCCAACCTGGCCCAATTTTCAGTCGGGCGCAGGGCGAACGTGCCGGAGGTCATGGAGGTGTGGAACCAACTGCTCTCGACTCCAGCCAACCTTCTCGGCCTGCTCGCCCTCATTTGCATCTGGCGCGATCGGGCGTCTCCGGCGGACGATCCGTCTTTGCCGGCCGCTCCGGGAAGGCAGCCATCGCCGGCAGACTGGGTTCTGATCATCGGCTTGATGGCGCTTCCCGCCATCGGATGGGTGTTCGCCAATCTCGTCACTCGGCTCTTTCCGCTCCGCTACGTGATCGCCACCGTCATCGGGTTCAGCCTCGGCGTTCCGTTGCTCTGCCGGATGGCCATCCGCCGTCGCCCCGAGATCGCCCTGCTGTTGGCGGCATGGGTGGTGGTCGCCGCGGCCGCGAGCCCCATGAGCGCCAGGCATACCATGCGGAAGACGCTCACGAGGGCGAACATCGCGGCTGGATGGGGGTGCTTTCGGCTGTTGAACCTGTGGAAAAACGTCCCCCAGGACGGCCTGCCGATCGTCATGAGTGATTTCTTTGTCTACCATCAGATCCATCACTATGCCCCGGAACCACTGAAGCAGAGGATGGTATTCGTCGTGGATCGAGAGTTTGGAAAACTGATCGAGCCGTCCGTCCCCTTCTACTCGAAGGTGTTCGGAGAGCACATGGAAGGACTCGAGGAATTCCTCCGATCGCACCGCTCGTTCTATCTGTACGACTGCGGTAACCCGGCGCAATCACCGATGATGGAGCGGCTGCTTGGTGCGGGAGCGACGGTCCGCGATGGTGGACTTCTCGACACGCCCGATATCCTGCTTCGGCGGGATTTCTACCGCGTCTCGCTGAACCCGGGGACGTAGTTCAAGTCGTTCAAGCCCGGATGATGAAAGACTGAAAGACTCGAACCGCCGGGCTCCATCCGTTACTCCGCGGCTGCCGCCGGTGAGTGGCAACGCCTCGGATGGTCGCAAAGCGGGAGCAAGCGCCCGCGCTCCAAAAAGTCACCGGTTGGTCCAGTGCGGTTTGCGCTTCTCGACGAACGCGCCCATGCCCTCCTGCGCGTCCGCCGCCAGCGCGTTCATGCTCATCACCTCTTTGGCGTAGGCGTAAGCCTTCGGCTGGTCGAGATCGATCTGGGCGTAGAAGGCCTGCTTGCCGAGCCCGACCGTCAGGCGGCTGGCGTCGGCGATCTGGCGCGCCAGGGCGCGCGTCTCCTCGGCCAGGCGCGCGGCGGGCACGACGCGGTTGACCAGGCCCCAGTCGGCCGCCGTGTCGGCGTCGATCGGCTGGCCGCCGAGCAGCATCTCCATCGCGCGCTTGCGGCCGACGGCGCGGGTCAGCGCCACCATCGGCGTGGTGCAGAAGAGGCCGATCTTCACCCCGGGCGTGGCGAAACGCGCCGCGTCGCTGGCCACGGCGAGGTCGCAGGTCGCCACCAATTGGCAGCCCGCCGCGGTGGCGATCGCATGCACCTGGGCGATCACCGGTTGCGGGATCGACTGGATCGCCGCCATCAGCTCGACACAGCGATCGAACAGGCGGCGGTAGTCGGTCAGATCGCGGCCGAGCATCTCGCGCAGATCGTGCCCGGCGCAGAACGCCGGCCCGTTGGCGGCCAGGATGACCGCGCGCACGGCGGGCTCGCTGCCCAACTCGCGCAGCGCGGCGATGAGCTCGCCCATGTGCGCCTCGGACAGCGCATTGCGCCGTTCCGGGCGGTTCATCGTGAGGGTGGCGACCCCGTCGTCATGCTCGACCAAGATGTGTTCGTAGCTCATGCGCACACTCCTCCATGGACTCTGCGTGCCCTGACAGGAAAAGGATCAACGCGAAGCCGCGAAGGCGCGAAGTACAGCAGAGAATGGCGCGGGCAACAGCAGATCGCCGACGTCATCAACACGTCTGTCAGTTGAGCTCTCTTCTCTGAACTTCGCGTCTTCGCGCCTTCGCGTTGAAAGTCTTTGCTGCTGCCTCTTTACACCGTCCGCGCAACGCGTGAGAACCGGACGATCGGAACCGCCGGATGCCCGTCGCCAAGCCGCTCAGCCATCGCCACCTGCCGCCCGACGCCAAGCGCCAGGTGATCTTCGAGGCCGCCCGCCAGGTGATCACCGAGCGCGGCTTCGACGGCGCCAAGATGGAGGAGATCGCGGCGCGCGCCGGGGTCGGCAAGGGCACGCTGTACAACTTCTTCCCGTCGAAGGAGGAGCTGCTGCTCAGCCTGGTGACGGAGAACTTCGAGCGCATCCGCGATCTGGTCAATGCCGAGACCGAAGCCGCCGGCGACCCCTGGGCGACGCTCGAGGCCGGCTGGCGTACGCTGTTGCTGCGCGTCTTCCCGGAGCTCGCCAGCCAGTGGAACTTCAGCTACCAGCTGTGGAGCTTCCTGGCCCGCGACGCCGACGCCCGCACCCGCCTGTTCGCCCAGTGGCGCACCATGTACACCGAGCGCGAGCGGCAGATCGTCGCCGCCATCCGCGCCGGCCAGGCGAGCGGCGATTTCCGCCGCGACGTCGCCCCCGAGCGGCTCGTGCCGCTGCTGCTGGCGATCTACGACGGCGTGCTCAACCGCTCGATCGTCGACCCCGATCGCTTCATCCCCGAGGTCACGCTCGAGAGTGTGCTCGACCTGATCCGCCGCGTCCTCGCCCCACCTGCGACGCCGCACTGATCCCGCTGTGCGGCCCGCGTCAGCGTGCCGCGCAGCAAAACATCCAAGTCTCGGCCAGGCGATGCACGACTTCGTTGTGCACGACTTCGTTGTTGACCCTCCAGTCAGCAGCACCCTATGCTGCCCCCCGTTGACGTCGCCGGATGCAGCAACGGGCAGTCGCTTCACGCCGGGCGCATGGAGAACGGGGGAGACCGGGATGGACAGAGCGGCGGTGCGGCGCGCGGCGGTGCTCGGCACTGCGCTCCTGATCGCCCACCCGGCCATCGCCATCGTCATCGGCGGCGGCGGCGCGCGGACGACCGATTGTCTGGTCGCGCTGCAGGTCGACGCCAACTATCCCGTCGCCGACCCGCGCCAGGTGCGCTGCACCGACGGCGATGCCGCCTGCGACGACGACGCGGTGGTCAACGGCGCCTGCGCTCTGCGCCAACAGCACTTTCAACCCCGAGTGCACGCTGAGCGGCGTCGACAGCATCACGGTCGACCACGCGCTCGACAACGGCGACGCGAAGTTCGATCCCGACTTCCAGGCCCTGCAAACGCGCATCGACAACGACCTCTCGCTGCCCGAAGCGGCCGCCGACACCTGCACGGGCACGACGATCATCCGCGTGCCGATCAAGGGGCCCTACGGCCCCAACAACGCCTGCGGCCAGCGCAAGAAGAAGCTCACCCTGCGCAGCGTGTCGACGGCCGGCCCGGCCGGCGTCAGGGACGACAAGGACACGCTCAAGCTGTATTGCGCCCCCGCGGCGATGAACGGCTGCAATCCGCAGACGTTGTACACCGGCACCTTCGATCGCATCCAGCGCCAGGGCTTCAACCAGAGCTGTGCGCTGAGCGGCTGTCACGACTCGCAGAGCACCGCCGGGGGCCTGCTGCTCGAGACCGGCGCGGCATACGCCAACCTGGTCGGGACCACGCCGGTGAACTTCGCCGCCGCGGGCGCCGGATGGCTGCGCGTCGACGCGGGCAACACCGAGACCAGCTTCATCCTGCACAAGCTCGAGGGCGATCTGCCCGACGCCAGCTACGGCGCGCGCATGCCGCTCGACCGGCCGACGCTGCACAAGACGCTGCGCGACATCATCCGTCTGTGGATCGAGGCGGGCGCCCCGCCGACGACGTGGGTCCCGGAGACCTTCTGAGACAGGAGCCAGGTTCATGAGCGCCAGTACACCACTCACCGCCCCCGACGCGCGCCACCTGCTGCGCCGCACCGGATTCGGGGCCACCGTCCTCCAGACCGATCGCCTGCTCGACAGCTTCGCGACGCGCGGCGGGGCGGTCGACTCGCTGCTCGATTTCAAGCCGTCGAAGTTCAAACCCGGCGGACGCTACGTCGAGGACATCCACAACAAGTGGGTCAGGTACATGATCAAGACCAAGCTTCCGTTGCAGGAGAAGCTGGTGTTGTTCTGGCACGACCACTTCGCCACCAGCTTCGACAAGGTCGGCGACGTCACCCGCATGGCGCTGCAGAATCGCCTGTTGCGCGGCAACTGCCGCGGCAACTTCAAGACCTTCGTCAAGGCGATCAACAAGAACGCCGCGATGATGGAGTTCCTCGACACCGTGCGCAATCGCGCCGCAGAGCCGAACGAGAACTACTCGCGCGAGGTGCAGGAGCTGTTCACGCTCGGCGTCAAGGATCCGCTCGGCAACGACAACTACACCCAGGAGGACATCGTCCAGATCGCCCGCGCCTTCAGCGGCTGGGACTACGACGACAAGGACGTGGCCGAGTTCCTCGACTACCGGCACGACTACGCGGCCGACTACCCCGAGCGCGGGCCGAAGGTGATCTTCAAGACGCGCGGCAACTTCGGCAACCCCGGCGGCCAGAGCTTCACCACGGCCGGCGAGGGCGCGGCCGAGATCGACACCGTCACCGACATCATCTTCGCGCACCGCTACGGGCCCGGGAATCGCCACACGGTCGCCGACTACATCGGCCGCAAACTGGTCAGCTACTTCGCCCATCCCAACCCGAGCACGGCGTTCGTCAACGCGGTGGTCGACGCCTCCGGGTTCGCCTCGACCTGGGAGCTGACCCCGCTGCTGAAGGAGATCTTCGTCCACGACGGCTTCTACCTGTCGGCGGCCCCGCCGGCGGCCGGCTCGCGCAAGTCGGTGAAGTGGCCGGTCGACTTCCTGGTCACCACCCTGCGCCTGCTCAACGTGCGGCTGCGCTCGAAGTACCAGTACATCGAGGGCGGCAGCTATCAGGGCGCGCGCGAGATGCTGACCAACATGGGACAGATCCTGTTCGAGCCGCCGAGCGTCTTCGGCTGGGACTGGGAGACCGCGTGGCTGAGCAGCTCGACGCTGCTGGCGCGCTACGGCTTCGGCCGCGACATCGCCGGAGCGCGCGAGGGCGGCGGCACGTCCTTCCGGCCCGAGCGCCTCTTCGCTCTGGGCGAGACCAACCCGGGCGCCATCGTCGACGCGGTCACCACCCTGCTCGGCGTCGACGACCAGATCAGCGGCGCCGAACGCAGCGCGCTGATCCTCTATCTGACCGACGGCGCCGGCCCGGGCGCCAGCGTCGATCTGTCCGACGACCAGGTCCGCTTCCGCAAGCTCGGCGGGTTGGTCGCGACCGTGCTGCAGTCGCCGATCTATCAGCTTCACTAGGCGGACCGTCGGATCCCATCGGCGATCGATTCAGGAGACCCTCGCATGGCCATCACACGACGACAGTTCATCCGGCGCTCGGGCCTGGCGACCGCCGGCGCCCTCTTCGGCCCGCGCCTGTTCGGCAGCCCGTGGTTGCAGCAGGCGGCGGCCTCGACCATCGGCGATCGCTACCTGGTCGTGCTCTTCCTCGACGGCGGCAACGACGGCCTCAACACCATCACGCCGGTGAGCGGCGCGCTGCGCCCGCACTATGAAACCGCGCGCAAGGCGAACAGCGGCGGCATCCGCCTCGGCGGCGACCTGCTCGTGCCCGCCAGCTCGTTCAGCGACCCCAACACCGGCAGCCAGCTCGGCTTCCACCCCGGGCTCGGCGGCATGCCGTCGGGCCCGGGGGCCGGCGGTCTCGCCGCGATGTACGACGCCGACATGGTCGCCGTCCTGCAGGGCTGCGGCTACCCGGAGTACACCCTCTCGCACGAGGTGTCGCGCTCGATCTGGGAGACCGGCAGCCCGTTCAGCGGCGCCGGCACGGGCTGGATGGGCCGCTATCTGGCGGCCTCGGGCTACACCGGCAGCGACATCCCCGCCGTCGGCATCGGCGGCTCGGTCCCGGGCGAGTTTCTGCAGACCGCCACCAGCGTGCTGTCGTTCGATCGCGTGCGCGACTTCGGCTTCCCGTACGACACCTGGTACGACGACGACGACTCGCCCGACGACACCGCGGTCAAGAACGCGGTGTTCAGCTCCCTGTGCGCCTCCGCCACCGCCAACCCGCACCCCATGATGCAGTATCTCGGCACCACGGGCTCGTCGACGCTCCTCGCCTCCAATTCCTATCCGGGCCTGCACCAGCTCTACCGCGACGACCGCGAAGCGTGGGACGGCATGTACTCGGGCGACAACGGGCTCAGCACCAGCACCGCGCGCGGCTTCCGCGAGATCGCCAAGGTGATCTACGGCGTCGCCCAGGGCGTGCCGAACGTCAACGCGCGCTTCTTCCAGGTCACCAACGGCGGCTACGACACGCACTCCGATCAGGGCGGCGGCGACCCCGAGGGGCAGCACTTCCTGCTGCACCGCGAGGTGTCGGCCGCCATCAAGCTCTTCTACGACGACCTCGCCGACATGGCGTCCGGCGCGCCGGGCGGCTCGGGCCTGGCCAACCTGCCCGACAAGGTCTGCGTCATGGTCTGGAGCGAGTTCTCGCGCCGCATCCCGCAGAACGAGAACGGCACCGACCACGGCTCGCAGGGGCCGATGTTCGTCATCGGCGGCGGCGTCAACGCCGGCGTCTACGGCAACCACCCCAACATCAGCCCCGCCGCAATCGAAGACGACGGCAATGGCAACACCGAGTACAAGCAGACCGGCAGCTATCGCTCGACCGACTTTCGCGACGTCTACGGCACGGTCATGAAGCACTGGCTCAACCTGCCGAGCCCGGGCCTGCTGCTGCCGCTCGACGTCGGCCCGGCGAGCGACTACTGGACGGTGCCGAACTTCGACCTGCCGCTGTTCTTGTAGGCGCAGACGCGGGCCGGGCGAGGGCGCAATGGGTCGGTGTGAATCCGGCGCGCATCCTCGTATGCCGCCTTCTCGGCAGCGGCCTGTGCCACCGCGGGCGTGCCTCACGGCCAGCGAGATTCCCGCCTGGTGGAGGGCGCCGGGCCCTCGGCGCCGTGCTCGCCGCGCGCACCGCGGTTGGAATCAGCCCGGCGC
>JBOHWA010000271.1:0-3601 GCA_050735855.1 Binatia bacterium | reverse complement strand
GCGCTGCAGGGCGCCGCCCTGCTGGCGGCGGCGGCGGTGCTCGGCCCGCAGGTCTGGCGCTATCTGCACGCCTACTTCGTCGACTATCCGACCTATGCGGCGCTCACCCCGGGCGGCTTCCAGTTCGGCTACCGCGACGCCATCCAGTACATGGAAAGCGAGCGCGGCAACTACGACGTGCTGATGCTCTCTGCCACCGACAGCAACCAGCCGCAGGTCTTCGCCCAGTTCTACCGGCCGATCGATCCGACCGACTGGCGGGCGCGGCGCGACACCGGGTACCTGATCGTCAAGCCGGAGGAGTTCTCGCGCTACTCGCCGACGCAGCGCGTGCTGGCGGCGTTGCATCCGGACGACGTCGACCTGTTCAGCGACCTCGAGGTCAAACGCCTGGTCGAAGGCCCGGGCGGCAAGCTCGCCTTCGTCGTCGCCGCCATCAAGGGGCGCCGCCGCTACCTGGACAACTGGCAGATCCTCGGCCTGTTCGACAACGCCGACGGGCGCGGCAGCCGGCGCGACTTCATCGACCCCACCGAGCTGCCGACCGGTCCCGTCCAGGGCCTCTTCGGCGCGGTGACCTGGGCGCCGCTCTGGCAGCAGTTCGCGCACGTCGATCTCAATCGCTCCTTCGGCGGTGCCGATCCCCGCACCCCCGGCAACCCCGAGCGCGTCTGCGCCTACGCCGCGACCACCGTGCGCTCGCCCGACGCGCGCGCCGCCGTGCTCGAGCTGAGCGGCTCGCTCAACGACGATCTGCGCGTCTGGCTCAACGGCCGCCCGCTCACCCCGTTTGCGCTCAACATGGGCCACGAGCCCAAGTTCCGTCCGATCACCCTCAACCAGGGTGACAACGGCCTGCTGGTGCAGAGCTGCGAGGACATCGGCACCTGGCAGTTCAACGCCCGCATCACCGACGCCGCCGGGCGCGACATGCTCGATGTGACGACGGTCAACCAACTGCCGATCGAGGCGATGCGCGCCGGCGCGCAGACGGTCGATCTCGTCCAACTCGTCGAGGGCTTCGCCGGCGCCGTCGGCGAGGCCGGTCATGATCCCTCCTATCCCGACCATCGCGGCGGCTCGGAGTCGTACCGGGCGCGGGTGAGCGAGCACAGCAGCGTGTCGTGGCGCACCGCCGTGCCGGAGACCGGCCAGCCGGCGATCGTCGCCTTCACCGGCTCGACGTCGGACGAGGAGGGCGACTTCAAGCTCTTCATCGACGGCCAGTACGCGCTCACCTTCCGCAGCCACCGCGATCGTGAGCTGCACAGCTGGAGCGAGAACGGCGTCACGCTGGTCTTCGTCTCGGTCGGCAGCGCGGCCGGCAACTCGGGATTCTACCTGTTGTCGATGCCGCCGGAGCGCCTGACGCCGGGCCAGCCGCTGACCCTGCGCGTCGAGGGCGCCAGCGGCGACCCGGCGGCGTGGTTCATGATCAAGAACCGCCGCGATACGCTGGCCTTCGAGCGCATCACCCCGGCGCGCGCCGCCGAGGCCACCAGCGGCTCCTGGCGCAACCGCCCATTGGCCTATTCGGCGCCGAAATGATCGGCGTGCCGCTCAACCCGACGGCGCTGGCGCTCGCCATCGCCATCGCGGCGGGCAGCGGAGTCGGGCTCTGGTGGCTGCTGCGCCGCGAAGCGGCTGCCACCCTGCTCGCCGTCGCGGCGATCACCTGCCTGACGCTGGCGCTGCGGCTGTTCGACACCTACGACTTCCCGCGCGGCTTGAACGAGGACGAGCCCAAGGTGCTCTACGCCGCGGGCCGCGCGATCCAGCGCAACACGCTGCTGGCCGAGAGCAACATCTCGGTGCCGATCCTCATGCACGCGCTGTTCAACGGCCAGCTGATCCCGGTGCTCGGCATCGGCCACTGGGCGATCCGCGGCTACAGCCTGGTCGGCAGCGTGCTCTGCGCCCCGGCCATGTTCGCCGTCGCGCGCGCGCTGTCGCTCTCGGTCGGCTCGAGCCTCGCCGCCGCGGCGCTGCTCGCGGTGCTGCCGTGGGCGATGTTCTACGGCCGCGTCATGCAGGGCGCCGAGCTGACCTTCCAGCAGCTCCTGCTGCTGGCGGCGCTGGCGCGCCTGATCTTCGCCGAAGCGCCGGGCTCGCGCCGGCCGCCACCCGGCTGGCATGCCGCGGCGCTCGGCGGCTTCGCCCTCGGCTGGCTGCTGTGGGGGTACTGGTGCACGCGCGCCATGTTGGTCATGCCGGTGGTCGCCGCGGCGCTGGCGCCGCGCAAGGCGCGCTGGTGGTGTCTGGCGATCCTGCTGGTCGGCGGGCTGCTCTACGCGCCCTACGTCGTCGCCAACCGCCACTCGGTGTACGTCGCGCAGGGCGTCAACATCTGGGCCCGCTTCGCCGATCCGCTCGCCATCGCGCAGCGCAGCCTCGAGACGCTGTCGGCGCTGATCGGCCCGCATGCCGACGACGGCTGGCTGACCATCCGCGCCGTCGCCATGCATCCGTGGCTGCTGCTGGTGCTGGCCGGCTGCGGCGCGCTGTCGGGCGGGCGGCGCGGCCTCTTTCTGCTCGCCGGCTTCGCCGCCGGGCTGGCGCCGTCGGTGTTCGCCTGGGGCCCGCCGAGCACGCACCGCATGCTGATGGCCTTTCCCTTCATCGCCCTGGCGGTCGCCTGCGGGCTCGACGATCTGGTGCCGCGCCGCCAGCTGCGCCGCGCGGCGACGCTGGCGGTGGTGCTGGCGACGGCCTGGCTCGGCCTGGGCTTCTACTTCTCCGATGAGTGCTGGCCGGAGGAATCGCGCTGGAAGTTCGACTGGCCGCGCACCGAGCTCGCCGCGGCCCTGCCGCTGGCGCCCGGGCCGCCGGTGATCCTCATGCGGCAACTCTCGTTCTTCGGCGAGCCGCGCCGCTTGCTGACCCCCAACGACCAGGATCTGGTGATGGAGAACTGGCTGCCCGGACCACACGGCGGCGTCTACGCCTTCACCGATCAGGCCGCGGCATTGCGCCCCTTCTATGATCGCCTGCTCGGGGTCGGGCGCGTCACGCCGTACGGCGGCGGCTTCACGCTGACGCTCGAAGCGCGCGACTGGACGTGGCTGCGCGCACACGGGTGGACGTACGAGGTGCGCTGTGGCGACGACGTTCGCACCGGGCAGGTGCCGACGCTCTTCCAGGCCGGCATCACATTCGCCGGCTTCTTCTGCGAGCAGCCCACCGAGCACCGCTGGCAGGGGCGCTGGCAGGGGTCGCCGACGACGCTGCGCCTGCGCTGCGAATTCCTCGCGCGGGTCGAGACCCCGGGCCAGCACCTCGCGCATGATGCGTCGCCGGAGCCCGCGATCGACTTCGCGGTCGAGCCGGGCATGCCGATCACCATCAGCACCACCAGCCCGCCGCGCCTCCCCTGGGTGCGCGCCGCGCTGTTTGAGGTCACGCAGGCAGGGGAGCGTGTGCCGGATTGGGAGAACGTCGTTCCGTAGGGTGGCGCGCACGGCGTTCGACCCCCCTGGAGGGCGCCGGGCCCTCGGCGCCGTGCTGGCGGCGAGCACCCCGCCCGGCTTTGCCCAAGAAAGCAGAAGGCAACAACGGATTGCACGGATTCAGCGGATTTCTGAGCCCTACTCCGTCAAATCCG
>JBOHWA010000270.1:0-3199 GCA_050735855.1 Binatia bacterium | reverse complement strand
AGATCGCGGCGCTCCTTGCCGTCTTCGCAGCGGGGGCCGCCCTCGCCGACACTCGTGTCGGCGGGTTGCCGGAGGACCTTGGACTGCGCATCAGCCTTGCCGCTATTTTGGGCCTCGTCCTGGTGCTCGGGGGACGCATCGCTCCAGCCCTGACCGCCACCCATGCGGCATCTCGCGGCCTGGCGCTGCCAGCTCTCCGGCTTCGATCGATCGAGCTCGTTGCGGGGACCGCCGCAACCATCGCGCTCGGCACATGGGTGCTTGCGCCTGCCGCCGAAGCGACGGCTGTCGCCTGCACGGCTGCGGCTCTCGCGCAGGCGGTGCGGCTCGCCCAATGGCGGATGTGGAGGGTCCTGGGATATCCTTCCGTCCTCGCCGTCCATGTCGCTTATGGCTGGATCCCCATCGGCTTCGGCCTGCTTGCAGCACAGATCTTTCGGCCGGGGAGCATCGGCAGAACTGCGGCCGTCCATGCCTGGGCCGTCGGCGCAATCGGCCTCATGAGTCTCGCCATCATGGCCAGCATGGTCCGGAGGCAAACCCGGACCGCCTTCATGCCTTCGACCACCGCGTCCCTCTCGGTTTGGTGCGGGATGGCTGCGGCGGCAGCCCGGGTCCTGGCGGAAGTCCCTGGATCCGATCGAATGCTGTGGCTGTCCTTCGCGACCTCCGGCTGGATCGCAGCATTCATCCTTTTCCTGGCCGCTTTCCGGATGGATTTGCTGGGATGGCGGCCGGGAATTCGGCAGCGACCCGCGCACAGGCGAAGCACGCCAGGGGCACGGCGCGGGATGTCGCCGGGGGCGTCAGCCCAGAGCGAGTGCGAGAGGGTCGACGCCGAACAGAGCGACGTGTCCGCCCAAGAGAAGCCAGGCGGAGAGCACCGCGGCGACGAGGCCTCCGATCGCTAGCGGCCGATCCGCTCGCAGGCGCCCGCGCCCATCCAATATGGCGGCGAACGGCAGGACAGACGTGGGACGGGCGAGATCTGCCCAACGCGAGCCGAGGCGTTGACGCGCCTTGCGGTCGAGCAACGGGATGCCGCCGAGGGCGAGCACCGTCATGCTGCCGAAGAGAATGAGAGCGGCGACATCGCCGTTCGGCACCATGTGGCTCATCGACCAGAGCGCGAAACCGCAGAGGACGGGATGTCGCGTCACGGTCACGATCGCGCCGGCCTTGATGTCGGGGTTCGTCCCGAACAGCGAGATGGACAGCGGGTTGGCGCTCGCGAGACCGGCGACCAGAAGCCAAAGGGCAATCGGCATGAGAATGATCGGCACCCAGGCCTGCCATGGCGCCGGATACCAGAGCGGCAGGTAGGGGGCGGTCAGCGCCGCCTGGATGAGCCAGGCCAGCAGGCCCGCCGACACGAGAGCATAGACGGCTATGTAAACGCGCTCGCCGAGAAGCCCGGTCAAGCGTGCGCGAAGACCGGGAACCGCGGGGATGGTATGCGCCAGGATGAACGCCGCCAGGGAGAGAAAAAGGTCTGTCATGATCAAAGGCAAAGCCGGGGGCTCCCGCTTGCGCCGCCTAAGGAGACATCGAACAATAACTGCTACGATTTTGTGAGGGGCGTTGGATTGATGGTGTAGTTCCATTCGGGATGGAACGCGTCACCTGCAATGTTCAGCCTCTCCATCTGGGCGTCGGTGACTTTGACACCCTTCTCATAGGTGCGCGGATCGAGCGCGCACTCGACCTTCAGTCCGGTCTTTGTCGTCGTGGCACCGATCAGCTCGACGATGGCCAGGCGATCCGTCAGCGGGCGGCCACGCCAGTTCTGCGTGATGTGGCAGAACATGCGGTGCTCGATCTTGTTCCACTTGGATGTGCCGGGTGGATAGTGGTGGACATGGAGCACGAGCCCTGTCTCGTCGGCGAGCTTCTGCAGCTCGACCTTCCAGAGCCGCACGCGGGCGCCGTTCGAGCCACCGCAGTCGGCCGTGATCGTCAGCTCGCGAGCCTTGGGATAGCGCTGCCGCCCCATCCGCGTGAACCAGTTGCGGATCGCCGCGACGGCGAACTCGGCCGTGTCGCTCGTGATCCCGACGCTGACGAAGCCGGCGTTGGCTGCGACGTCGTAGACCCCGTAGGGCACCGCCTTGCCCAGGTCCTTGTCGAGGAAGTCGTGCACGTTGACGCGCCGCGGATCGCCCTTGGGTCGATAGTCGGAGCCGCCATTCTTGTAGTTGCCGACCAGCTCCTTCTTCTTCGTATCGACCGAGATCACCGGCTGGTCGCCCGCCTGGGCCGCGACGACCTTCGTGTTGATATGCTCGAACTGCGCGTCCCGGTCCGGATGCTTGGAGCCCTCGTCCGCCTTGCGATTGAACTGGCGCGAGAAGCCGAGCTTCACCAGTTCCTTGCGCACGGTGTCGGCGCTGATCGGATGACCCATTGCCGTCAGCGCTTCTGCCAGCTTGTCCATGCTCTTCGACACCCAGATCAGCGGCCGCATCGGATCGCCCAGCGTGGCCGGCTCGACCAGGCGCTGCAGCTCGGGGACCAACTGCGGATCGATCTGGCTCACCGCCTTGCGCCCGCCACCGGCCCGACGAACCTGCCCCTTCGCCAGCGGCTCCGCGTCCAGATCGTCCTCCCCGCGATTGATCGTCGAGCGGGCGAGCCCGGTGATCCGCGCCACAACCGCCAGACCGCCCCAGCCCGCCGTCCGCACCTCCGCAGCCGCAAACAGCCGACGACCACGCTCGTCCAGCTGGCAGCCCACCGTCTCCCACCGATAGCGAATGGCCTCTTCGTCGATCATCCAAACGACATACGACAGCTCGCCCTGATCCGGAATCCCCCCAAAGACCTTCCCAACTCACCCCAAACTCACACAGCCTGATTCAGTTATTGTTCGCCCCGTCCTAAGTGTTATAGTCGCCCATATATTTGTTGTTGAGCAGCACGATATCGTCGCGGCCATCGCCGTTGAGATCGATGATCGTGTAGACCGGGGCTCCGATCAGTTCCCAGTGGTTGCCGGACGGCCGCGACACCAGCAACTGTGCAACAGACTTGTTCTCGTCCTTGTTGATCACGACGTCGCCGCGGCCATCGCCGTCGATGTCGCCGGTCAGCAGCGTCGGCATGCAACTCGGTGTGGGATCGTTGGCGGTCGCGGATTTCATGCCGGCCTGCCAAAGCCGATGCTCGAAACCCGAACCGGTGGAGAAGAGCACGCCGACAT
>JBOHWA010000269.1:0-5782 GCA_050735855.1 Binatia bacterium | reverse complement strand
CTCCTGCCCACCGCGCTGCCGAGCGCCGCGACGCCGCGCTGCCCGGGCGATTGCGACGGCGATCGCAGCGTCGGCATCAACGAGCTGGTGCAGGGGGTGTCGATCGCCAGCGGGACGACGCCGCCGGCCCGCTGCGCCGCGCTCGACGCCAATGCCGACGGCCGGGTCAGCGTCACCGAGCTGATCGCGGCCGTCGCGCGCGCGCTCGGCGGCTGCTAGCAGTCCGCTAAAACGGCCCGGATCGCCCTTCGACAAGCTCAGGGCGAACGGAAAAGTCGTGGCGAACCGGGAAGGGTTCCGTTCGTGCTGAGCTTGTCGAAGCACCCGGCGGGGTTTTTCAACGCGCCGCTATCCGCGCCGCTGGTCGGACATTCAAACAGCCGACCGCGCCCGGGAGAGTGAGGCGCGGCCGGCCGGCAGTGGGGTGGGCTAGCTAGCGGCCCACCCGCACGACGATCTCCTGCGCGCCGCCCACCTGCCCGACCTCATCGCGCGCGCGCGCGGCGACGATCGTATCGCCGCGCGGAAAGGCCCAGGCGCCGGCGATCGGCAGGCAGTACTGGATGGAGCTGGCGAAGGATTGAAAGACGTATTCGGCGCCCTCGTTGGCCGTGCAGGCGTTGTTGGACGAGACCCGGCCGACGGGGTTGCCCTGGCCGTCGTCGACGCGGCAGCCGAGGTCGTTGACGACCCCGACCTGCGCCGGGTCATCGCTGAAGCGCAGCGGGCTGGTCGCCGGCACGCCGCCGATGAGCGGCGGCCGATCGTCGCAGACCAGTCCGCTGCCGTTGCCGAGCGGTCGCGAGACGATCAGTTGCAGATCGGGCAGCCCGGCGTCGCTGTACGCATTGGGGCCCACCCGACGTCGGCTGGTGCCCGGGGCAGCCTCGACGATGAGCGAGATGCCGAAGCCGGTGCGGCTGGCGAAGACCAGACGGCCATCGTCGTCGGTGCCGACCGGGGTCAGGGGCCGGTTGTCGGCCAGCGCCACGCCGAAGTAGGTGATGCTGGGGCCGACGCCGGGGAGTGTCGTAGGCGTCGGCGTGCGCGTCGGCGCGGTCGAGGTGACCGACGGTGTCGGCGAGCTCGGCGCGGCGGTGGACGTCGCGACCGGCGGTCCGGTGCGAGTGCGCGTCGCCGCGGCGGTGGGCACTGGCGTCGGTGCGGTCGTGTCGAGGTTGCGCACGACGATCTGGCGCTCCGGGCCCAGCCCGCCGACGACGTCGCGCAGGCGGGCCGCGACGACGGTGTCGCCCGGCGGGAAGGCCCACTGGGCGGCGATCGGCAGACAGAACTGCGCGCTGCTGCGGTCGTCGACGAAACGGTAGTCGCCGAGGCGGTCGAGCGTGCAGGCGTTGGATGAGACGCGCGCCCGCGGAATTCCGGTGCCGTCGTCGACGCGGCAGCCGAGATCGTTCATCGCATCGACGACAGCGGTGCCGTCGCCGAATGCGAAGGGCACCGCCGCAGGCACCCCGCCGATGTCGGGCTGGAGGTTGTCGCAGACGACTGCCGAGCCGTCGCCGATCGGGCGGGAGAGGATGACCTGCAGGAACGGCGGCGCGCCAGGCGTATAGGCGGAGGCGCCGATCGGGCGGCGGTTGGCGCCCGGGTGACCTTCGACGATGACGGAGAGGCCATGACCGAACGGCCGTACGTAGATCGGCCGGCCGCTCGGATCGAAGCTGCTGGGTGCGAGCGAGAGGCCGTCCGCCCGCGCGACACCGAAGTAGGTGATCTCCGGGCCCACCGCGGGCACGGCGATGGTCGCCGTCGGCGTCGGCGCGGGCAGCGTCGGACTGACCGAGGGCAGCGGCAGCGTCGGCGTCGGGGTCGCCGTCAGTGTCGTCGTCGGCGGTGGGCCGATGGTGATGACCTCGAGCGCAAACACCGGGGTGACAAAGCCGAAGTCCGCGCCGCTCTGCGCCAGGGTGTCGAAGGTCGCCGGCACGGCGCCCGGCGAGGCGAGGAAGGCGAGCACGGCGAACTGCAGGCTCGCCTCGGTCAGGTCGGCGGGCACGTCGAGCAGCACCGGCGTGTCGAAGGTGCCCGCGGTGTCGCCGCTGGGCAGTGGCGCGGCGGCCAGGCTCCAGCCGAAATCGGGGGCGCGCAGGCGCGAGGCGACGCGGAACGTCGTGCCGGACGGGAAGCCGAAGCCGCTGAAGCTGAAGGTCAGACTGCACGGCGCGCCGGGGTGCGATCGCGTGCAGGCGATCGAGGCGCCGTTGGCCAGCTGGGTATCGACGCGCGGCGCCGGGTCGGGGGTGCGCGTCGCCGTCGGGCCCTGCGTCGGCGCCGTCGCCGTGGGGGTCGGCGTGACGCCGGACGCTCGGCGGTCGGCCGGACAGAAGGTCAGGCGCATGCCGCTGACGCACTGCTGCGTGTCCAGCACTTGTTGGATGATCGCGTTCTCGCGGATCTCGAAGCCGCTCGATCCGCGGCCGCCGCCGAAACCGCAGCCGGCGAACAGGCCGGCCAGCACGGCGGCCAGCATCATCAGTCGTGGCGAGGCGCACATGGTCATTCCCCCTCAAAACGGCGTGGACGTGATCAACATGTTGAGAAAACGGCGCTGCGGCGACGGTCCGCGGGAGAACTCGTCGGCGATCTTGGTCACCGCCTCGTCGAGCCGCCGCTGGATCTCGGGCAATTCCTCGCGGTCGACGTAGAGGTAGTGGTTGCGCAGGTAGGTGCCGGTATCGACGCCCGGCAGCGCGAGCTTGTCGAGCAGGCCCTTGACGAACAGGGCGCAGAACTCGAGCGCCAGCGCCTGACGCTCGCCGGCGCTGCGCGCCGCGAAGTGGTAGCCGCGGCGCCGCACCTTGCCGGCCTTCACCTCGATCAATTGGCGCTGCTTGAGCGCCTCTTCGACCTGCGCGACCAGCCGGGTGCCGGCCGGCGTGCTCTGCCGCCGGCTGGTCGACACGCTGCGAAACGACCGCCGCCAGCGCGCCAGCGTGACCCAGCTCCCGTCGTCCGGCAGCGCCGCGATCGCCTGGCTGACCAGCACCGCCAGGTCGGCGTCCTCGATCCCCCCGACGCCCTGCGGCGCGCGCAGCACGCGACGCAGCTCACGGCCGAACGCGTGCAGCATGCGGTCGCGCCAGAGCAGCGCCAGCAGCTCCTGCGGCTCCTGCTTGCGCACCGCCGCCAGGCGGCGCACCAGCGCCTCGTTGGGCAGCCGCTTGCCCTTCTCGATGTAGCCGAGCAGCAGCGGGCTGACGCTGCCCCCCAGCGCCTCGGCGGCGAAGCGCCGCACCGTGTAGTCGCGGCCCATCAGCACGCGCGTCTCGTAGAAGACGTCCTTGATCCCTTTGCGCTCGGGCGCGGTCGAGGCTGGCATGGTCATCGGCTCACTAAGCACGCAGATGCTCCAGTGCGCTACAATATGGCATTGACGATGTAAACACTTTTTGTGTACTTCTGCCGGCGCCATCTCGGAATCAGCCACGCGCGCCGCCCGCGGGGGCGCCAACAGAGGAGAAGCGATCATGGGGAAGCGAGATCTGATGACCCTCGTCGCGGCGGGCGCGCTTCTGATCGCGGCGCCGGGGCGTGCCGAGGTCAGCGTCGATGCGCCGGCGTCGATCCTGGTCTTTCCGCGCGTGGTCGCCGACGGCACGCGCGACACCATCATCCAGGTGACCAACAGCGGCAACGGCACCGTCTACGCCCTCTGTTGGTACGAAGCGGCGCCGTCGGGGCTCCCTTCCGACGACGAGTGTCTGGCGGTCGACTTCACGCTGGCGCTGACCAAGCAACAGCCGACCAGCTGGGTGGTGTCGAGCGGCCGGCCTAGCGATCCGTCCGACACTCCCTGTTCCAACCATCCGCCCGACTACGACTGCGCCGGCGCCGGCTTCGACCCCGGCCGGGTGCCGCCGGCGAGTGCACCATTCGACGGCACGCTGCGTTGCATCGAGACCGACGCCACCGGCGCGCCGCTGAGTGGCAATCATCTCACCGGCGAGGCGACCCTCGAGGACGTGACCACCGGCGACGTCAGCAAATATGACGCGATCGGCCTGCGCGGGCTCGAGGCCAACGATGGCGACGCCACGCTGCGCATCGGCGAGGAGTATGCCGACTGCCCGGAGTTGCTGCTCTTCGACCACGCCGCCGCCGGGGCGCCGATGGAGTCGGTGCCGAGCGCGCGCCTCGACACCGACCTGACGGTGGTGCAATGCGCGGCGGATCTGCGCACCCAGCTGGCATCGAATCGCCTCCTGCAGATCCTCGTCACCAGCGAATTCGAGAGCCGCTACTCAACCAGCGTCCCACTCGGCTGCCGCGCGACGTCTCGGCTCGGCGATCTCAACCAGATCTTCACGGTGGCGGTCACCGGCAGCCGGACCGTGCAGACGCGCATCCGCGCCACCCTCGACAACCGCGGCGGCCTGTTGGGCATCGCCGAGGAGGTGCGCAGCGCCGGCCCGGCGCGTGCGGTCGCCGCCACCACCCTGCACGGCGCGGGCGAGATCGGCGCCGTCGACCTCGTCCAGCTGCCCTAGCACGGAGGAGAATGGAGATGCCCATGCCGATCCGAATCCGCTTGGCCACCTGTTTCGCCCTCTTGGGGCTTGTCGCCGCCCGGGTGGCGGCGACCACCGACCAACCGGCGGCATTGCTGACGCTGCCGTACGTCACCGCCGACGCCCAGCGCGGCGTCGATACGGCGCTGCGCATCAGCAACGTCGACGACGACCCCGTCGACGTCGTCTGCGCGTTGGAGAGCTCCACCTCGCAGTGCCTGCAGCATCCGGAGCTCCCGTGCCTGGACGACGCCGCCTGTCCGGCCGGCGACGTCTGCGCCAGGTCGCCGCTGCAGGTGACGCAGTTCAGCGTCCGCCTCACCGCCAACCAGCCCATCGGTTGGCAGCTGTCCAGCGGCGTCGCGGTGTTGCCGCTGCCCGGCAATGCGGGCTCCATCCCGCCGGCGCCGTTGGACCCCTTCCGCGGCACGCTGCGTTGCTTTGCGGCCGACGAGGGCGGACGCCCGGTTGCCCGCAATGTGCTGATCGGTGACGCGGCACTCGAAACCGCCGCCGGCGATCCGCTGCGGCTCGATGCCGCCGGCTACAACGCCATCGGTCTCGCCGCGCACACCGATCCCTTCGTCGACGACGGGGTGTTGCAGCTCGGCGGCGACGAGGCGGAGTACGACGCCTGTCCCGGCACGTTGCGCCTCAATCACTTCTTCGACCAGGCGATCGACCCGGTCAGCCACAGCGCCGCGATATTCACCAGCCTGGCGCTGGTCACCTGCGCGGCCGACTTCGGGCGCGCCTATCCCGACCCGGCGCTGACCCAGGTGATCGCGTCCTTCCTCGTGCACAACGAGTTCGAGCAGCGCTTCTCGACGTCGGCGCCGGTAATCCCGGCCGCGCTGGTCGGGCTCTCGAATATCGATACGAACGTCCCCGAGCGCTCGATCTTCTCGGCTGGTGTGGTGGGCACGCTGAGCGGGCAGACGCTCATCGAGGCATTCGGCGGTGGCGTCCTGGGCGTGGCGCTGCAGACCCATCGATGCATCGCCGACCCGGCCCGCGTCTCGAGCGCCGCCTTCAGCGTCCACCCCGAGGGAGAGTCGCCGGCGGCGATCCAGCTCGACTTCGGCTGTCCGGCGCAGCCGATGAGCACCTGCCACCGCGCGTCGCGCAGCGAGCTCCTGTTGAGCCAGCGCGGCAACGGTCGCTCGCGGCTGAGCTGGGAGTGGCGCGGCGCGCCGCCGCCCGAGGCCGTGCAGTTCGGCGCCCCGCAGCAGACGACACGCTACGCGTTC
>JBOHWA010000268.1:0-3852 GCA_050735855.1 Binatia bacterium | reverse complement strand
GGCCGTCGGCGGCGATGAAGGCCTCGAAGCAGGTGTGTTCCCAGAGCCCGTGTACGACCTGGGCCGCGGCAGGTGGCGGGATGCGGATGCGCGCCAGATCGCCGTCGAGGCGGTAGGTGACCGTCAGCCGGCCGGCCGGGTCGCGCGCAACGCGCACGGCCAGGGCCGTCACCCCGCTGCGTTGCGCCGCCGCATGCGGCACCAACGCCACCCACTCCTCCGCGGCCATCGCCGCCCCTGTATCACGCGCGCAGGCCAGCGTCAGCGCCAACAGGATGGCGGGCGCCGCTGGTCGGCGCCGCGGGCCGGACGGGGAGATCGTCGCGAGCACGGCGCATCGGTCCACCGCGCAGCTTCGTTGACCGGCCGGTTGGACTCGCCTGCTAGTCGTCGCGAGCACGGCGCCTCGGTCCACCGCGCGGCTCCGTTGACGGGCCGGTTGGACTCGCCTGCTGGTCGTCGCGAGCATGGCGCCTCGGTCCACCGCGCGGCTTGGTTGACGGGCCGGTTGGACTCGCCTGCTGGTCGTCGCGAGCACGGCGGCTCGGTCCACCGCGCGGGGTCGGAAGGTGGAGGGCGCCGGGCCCTCGGCGCCGGGCTGGCGAGGAGCACCCCGCCCGCCACCCTCCGGCGGCGAGAGCCCGCCGCCCTCCAGGGGAATCGCCACGAAGCGTCAGCTCACCGGGCGGCTGGCCGCCGCGCGCACGGATGGATGCGAATCATCGCGCAGGCGCTGCATCAAGGCTGGCGTCTGCAGGCGCGGATCCTGTGCGACGCGCTCGGCGACGTAGAGGCGGACCCACCAGGCGTCGTGCTCGGCGAGGTGCTCGAGGTCGGCGGCGGTGCGCGGACCGGACAGCACGGCGCGGCGCGCATCCGGGTCGCGGATGTAGGTTGCGGCGAGCATCGCCAGCGCCTGGTCGGGCGCGGTGTCCATCATGTAGGCAATCAGGACGACGGGTGGGTCGTCGACGCGTTCGCGCAGCAACGGCGCGAACGGCGTGAAGTCGGCGGCGCGCGAGGCCGACGCGCCGTCTATGCTGCCGAACAGGTTGCGCAGCTCGCGCTGCAGGGCCGCGTCGCGCGTGTTGAGGTAGGGCGCGGCGGCGCGCAGCTGCTGTTGCGGGGTGATGCCGAGTCGGTCGACGACCACCGCCGCGGCCATGCCGTCGCGCACGTCGGTGGCGCGCATCGAGAAGTACAGCAGCTGCGGCACCAGGTCGCGGAAGTCTTCGCCGCCGGTGGCTTTGAGTACGATGAGCGGCCCGTTCAACCCTTCCTCGCTGCTCGCCGCGGCGACGGCGGCGAGCGCGCGCTGCGTCTCCGGATTGGGGGCGACGGCGTCGAGCGCCGGCGGGTTGAGCCCGAGCGCGGCGGCGCCGGCCACCAGTACCGCGCCGCCCACGAGCCAGCGGCGGATCACGACGGCGTCCCTATCGCGGCACCCGCACCAGCAGCGGATCGAGCACGCCGCTGCGCACGTTGACGTGGTCGTCGATCGAGGTGTGCACCAGGCTGCCGCCCCACGGGGTGGAGTTGGCGTTGATGTCGACCTCGGCGCCGCCGGTGGTGATCGAGTTGCCGCGGATGAGGAAGTCGCTGCGCTGGTAGTAGTTGACGTGGTACGCGCTGGCCAGCGGCCGGCGGCGCTCGGAGTCGAGGTCGACGTCGGAGTCGTTCTCGATGCCGTCGATGTAGGCCGAGTACGGCATGGTGAAGGTGCCGATGCTGGCGCGGTTGATGTCGAGGCGCTCGGCGAGATCGTAAGTCGAGCCGCCGCCGTGGCTGTAGCCGAAGATCGAGACGATGCCGATGCCGCGGCGCTGCACCGCGCGGACGACCTCGTCGTAGGCGGCCCCGGCGCCGCTGCTGCTGACGTTGTCCTCGTCGTACATGTGGACGTCGTAGCCCTGCGCGTAGAGGGTCTTGGCCAGGTTGAACACGCCGTGGTTGGAATCCGGCGGGTCGGTCGGTCCCTGGCCCTCGCCGCCGAGAGCGATGATCACGCTGGTGAACGGATAGAACTGCACGGTGTCGCTCGCCAGCGCCGCGCCGCCGCCGGCCGGCCGGGCGCGCAGCTCGAGCCCGGCGGCGCCGCCGTTGGGGCTCTCGACCCAGACCGTCAGGCTGCCGCCGCCGCCGAAGGGCAGCACCTGCTCGGCGTTGGCGTCGAGCACCGCCGTGTCTTTGGTGGCGGCGCTCCAGACCTTGAGGTTGGCGTTGCTGCGCACCAGCGCGTACTCGTAGCCGGCTGGCGCCGTGGCCGGGCTGACCGACAGCGTGACCTCGATCAGGTCGTTCTCGCCGCCGACCGTCGCCTCGTCGCGATCCGGCGTGCTGTTGCCGTTGTCGTCGTCGCCGTTGCTGCGCACGCCGGCGCCGGGGCTCTCCTCGAGCGCATCGGGGACCGCCAGGCGCTGGAATGGCCCGCCGTAGCTCTCCGACTGCTGCCGGTAGGCGGTCATCTCGACGCTGAACGTCGGCAGCGTGCTGGTCGGCGCGGCGGTGCTGGTGAAGGTCGCCGTCGCGGTCACGGTCTGTGTGCTGGTCGACGTGGCCGTGCCCGTGGCCGTCGCCGTGTCGGTCGGGGGCGGTGTCGCCGTCGGCGTGTCGGTCGGCGTCTCGGTCGGCGTGTCCGTCGCGGTCGGCGTCGCGGTGGACGTGCCGGTGTCGATCGGGGTCACCGTCGGGCTGGCGGTGTCTGCGGCGGTGGAGGTGGCGGTCGCGTCCGGCGTCGGCGTGTGCGTCGCGCTCGCGGTCGGCGTCAGCGAGGCGGTCGGCGTCGGCGTCGATATCGGCGTCGGCGGCGGCGTGGCCGTCGGCGTCGGCGTGGGTGTCGGCGGGGCCGGATTGTAGACCGCGTCGAACAGCGAGTCGGCCTCGAGGGTGGACTCGGCCGCGACGCAGGTCTGGGCGCTGGCGACGTCGGCGCCACAGCTGTCGAGGCTGGCGAGCGCCGCCGGCTCGCAAGCGGCGATCGCCGTCTGCGCCCGCCCCAACGCGCGCGCGATCTTGTCGCGCTGGTCGGCGGTCTGGCAGTCGGTGCCGGTCGGGGCGCGATCCTCCGCCAGCTGGCACTTCTGCTGTTCTTTCATGCGCGCGATCAGGTGGCCGCGCAGCGCCTTGCCGATGGCGTTCTGGCAGCCCGTCGCCGCGCTGCTCGACGGCAGTGGCGGGGTGCCGTAGGCGCCGTCCAGGGCGGCGGCGACGCGGTCCTCGGTCAGACAGGTCATGCAGTCGGCCACGTCGGCATAGTCGTCGATGGCGATGCTCCCACAGGGGACCGGACAGACCAGGTAGCCGTTCTCTGCCGGCAGGCCGCCGGCGCAGCCGCGTAGCGTCAGCCTGGCCAGGACGTCGCGCGCCCGTGCGACGTTCGCCGGCAGTGCCGCGGGGTCGTTGCAGTCCGTCGCCGGCGGCAGGGCGCCCGACAAGCGGCCGCGATGGCACTTGTCGCTCTCCTTGATGATGGTGTTGGAGAGCCGCCGCACGGCGGTGCCGATGCGCTTGCGGCACTTGGTGTCAGCAGCGGCGAGCTGCGCGCTGGCCGCGGTCGAGGCGAGCCCGATGATGGCCAACACCGCGACCGCTGCAAGCACCGGCCGGCGGGTCCGTCCTGTCGTCGACCGTGACGTCACTGTGCCATCCCCCCGAGAACGACTTGCACGTACTAGACAGCCAAGGTCGCTGTCCAACCATTTCGCCGGAGGGTGGTGGGTCTGGTTGAGGCTCAGGTCAGCCTCGCCGTCAGTCACGCGGCCGGCGAGTGGCCCGATGGAGGGCGCCGGTCCCTCGGCGCCGTGCTCGCTGCGCGCACCGCGGTTGGGATCAGCACGGCGCCGAGGGACCGGC
>JBOHWA010000267.1:0-6899 GCA_050735855.1 Binatia bacterium | reverse complement strand
GGGCGCCGGGCCCTCGGCGCCGGGGGCGGGGCGGGGGCCGGCCCGCTCTTGACCAACCCGGAGCCGACAAGCCGCGGCGCTGTGGTAAGACACCGCTTCCCTATGGCTGACCTCTTCCTCGCCCTCTTGCACCACCCGGTACTCGACAAGAACGGGCTGATCGTCACCAGCGCGGTGACCAACATGGACATCCACGACATCGCCCGCACCGCCTGCACCTACGGCGTGCGGCGCTTCTTCGTCGTCACCCCGGTGCGCGCCCTGCGCGCGCTGTCGGAGCGGATCCTCGAGCACTGGGAGACCGGCTTCGGCAGCACCTACAACGAGACCCGCAAGGAGGCCCTGTCGCTCGCCGCGGTGGCGCCCGACCTCGACGACGTCCTGATCGCCATCGAGCGCGAGACCGGCCAGCGCCCGGTCATCGTCGTCACCTCGGCCAGAGCCGACCCCGAGAGCCTCGGCTACGCCGCCCTGCGCGAGCGCCTCGCCCGCGACAACTCCCCGTATCTGTTGCTGTTTGGGACGGGATGGGGCCTGTCGCCGGAGATCATGCAGCGCGCCGATCTGCGCCTCGCGCCCATCCTCGGACCGACGCCCTACAACCACCTCTCGGTGCGCTCGGCGGCGGCCATCATTCTTGACCGCCTGTACGGCGCGCGCTAAGACATTGCGCTTCCGCTACGAATTCCCTGCGAGGTGGTCCACATGAACCCGATCGAAGCGATCGAACGCGAACAACTGCAGAGCAACCTTCCGGCGTTCAAACCCGGCGACTCCGTGCGCGTGCACGTCAAGGTCACCGAGGGCGAGAAGGAGCGCATCCAGGTGTTCGCGGGCGTGGTCATCCGCAAGAGCCGCGGCGGCATCCGCTCCTCCTTCACTGTGCGCAAGGTGTCGTACGGCGTCGGCGTCGAGCGCACGTTCCCGATCCACTCGCCGCGTCTCGACAAGATCGAGGTGACCACGCGTGGCTTCGTCCGCCGCGCCAAGCTGTACTACCTGCGCGAGTTGTCCGGCAAGGCGGCGCGCATCACCGCCGAGAAGACCGACAAAGTCGCCGACAAGGTCGAGAAGAAGGCGTAACCCCCGGGAGGGCGCGGCTCCCCCCGAGCCTCCTGGTTGTCGGCACCACGGCCCGGCAGGAGCCGCGCCCTCCCGCTGAGCGCCCGGCGCGCCGCGCTACTCGGCGCTGCTCGCTTCGCTCTCTGTCCGCGGCCGCAGCACCGTCAGCTTGGCGCGCGGCGCCGACACCCGGCAGTCGCCGTCCAGTGTGCCGCCGTCGCGTACCACCAGGGCGCGCGTTTCCACCGTGCCGCTGAGCACGCCGCGCGATCCGATCTCCACCCGCTCCGCGTCGAGCACGTCGCCTTCGACGCGGCCGAGCACGACCAGGTTGCCGGCCCGCACCGTGCCGTTGACGTAGCCGGTCTCGCCGATCACCAGCAGATCGGTGGCGCGCACCTCGCCGCGCAAGGTGCCGTCGATGCGCGTCGGACCGGCGAAGCTCAGCTTGCCGCTGACCTCGGAGTCGCGTCCCAGCAGGGCGCGCATCTGCGGCGGTTGGGTGAGAAACTCCGGCCGCGCGCCGCTGTCGTCGGCGGGGCGCGCCGGCGGCGGCGGTGCCTTCAAGCGGCTGCTGTGTCGATTCCAGATGGCCACGACCCCTCCTCCTCCCTCACACCGGGAACACGTGGCAGGCGACGCGATGCGCGTCGCCGCCCATCAGCAGCGGCTCTTCGCTGCGACAGCGCGCCTCGGCGAAGGCACAGCGCGGATGGAAGCGGCAGCCGCCGGGCGGGTTGACCGGGCTCGGCACCTCGCCGCGCAGCGCGATGCGCTCGCGGCGCGCCCCCGGCTCGTGCATCGGCACGGCGGAGAGCAGCGCGCGCGTGTACGGGTGGCGCGGTTGCGCGTACAGCTGCTGGCTGTCGGCCAGCTCGACGATTCGCCCGAGGTACATGATCGCCACCCGCCGGCTGATATGTTCCACAACCCGCAGGTCGTGCGCAATGAAGAGATAGCTCAGGCCCATCGCCTCCTGCAGATCCTGCAGCAAGTTGACGATCTGGGCTTGGATCGAGACATCGAGGGCGGAGACCGGTTCGTCGGCGACGATCAGCCGCGGGCCCACCGCCAGCGCCCGCGCGATGCCGAGGCGCTGGCGCTGCCCGCCGCTGAATTCGTGCGGGTAGCGCTCACAGGCGTCAGCCCGCAGGCCGACCTGCTCGAGGAGCTCCAGCACGCGGGCGCGCAGCTCGGCCCCGTGCGCCAGGCCGTGCACCTCGAGCCCCTCGCCGACGATGGCGCCGACCCGCATGCGCGGATTCAACGAGCCGAAGGGATCCTGGAAGATGATCTGCATCTCACGCCGCCGCCGCCGCAGCGCCTCGCCGCGCAGCGCCAGCAGATCCTCGCCGTCGAAGTGGACGCGGCCCGCCGTCGGCTCGAGCAGGCGCAGCACCAGGCGGCCGAGCGTCGTCTTGCCGCAGCCCGACTCGCCGACGATGCCGAGCGTCTCGCCCGCCGCCAGATCGAAGGAGACGCCGTCGACCGCGTGCACCTCGCCCACCTGGCGCTGCAGCAGCCCGCCGCGCAGCGCAAAGGTCTTGCGCAGGTCGCGCACCTCGAGCAGCGCCGTCATGCGCCGGCCCCCGCCGCGCCGATCCGGATGCACGCGGCCGTGTGCCCGGGGGCGTGCTCGACCAACGCCGGATCGGCCGCCGCGCAGGCCTCGATCGCCAGCCTGCAGCGGTCGCGGAAGCGGCAGCCGCTTGGCAGGTGCAGCAGGTCGGGGACGACGCCCGGGATCGCGTCGAGGCGGCGCCGGCGTGCCGCGCCGATGCGCGGAATCGAGTCCAGCAGACCGCGCGTGTAGGGATGCAGCGGCTGGCGGAAGACGTCGGCCGCGCGGCCCTGCTCGACGACGCGGCCGGCGTACATGATGGCAACGTGATCGGCGCGTTCGGCGACGATCCCGAGGTCATGCGTGACCAGCAGCAACGCCATGCCGAGACGGCGCTGCAACTCGGCGAGCAGATCGAGAATCTGCGCCTGGATGGTGACGTCGAGGGCGGTCGTCGGCTCGTCGGCGATCAGCAGGCGCGGAGCGCAGGCCAACGCCATGGCGATCATCACCCGCTGGCGCATGCCGCCGCTCAGCTGGTGCGGATAGGCGGCGGCGCGCTGCTCGGGCTCGGCCATCTCGACCAGGCGCAGCAGCTCGACCGTCTCGGCGCGCGCCGCGCGCCGGTCGATCGTGCGGTGCAGGCGGATCGCCTCATCGATCTGGTCGCCGACCGTGAAGACCGGGTTCAGCGCCGTCATCGGCTCCTGGAAGATCATGCCGATCCTGCCGCCGCGCAGCGCCCGCATCGCCGGCTCGGCGAGCGCCAGCACATCCTGCCCGTCAAACTCGATGGATCCGCCGGCGATGCGCCCGGGCGCCGGTACCAGGCGCATGATCGAGAGCGCGGTCATCGTCTTGCCGCAGCCCGATTCGCCCACCAGCCCGAGCGTCGCCCCGGCCTCGAGCGACAGGCTGACGCCGTCGACCGCATGCGCCGTCCCCGCCGCCGTCACGAAGCTGGTGCGCAGATCGCGGATCTCCAGCAGCGCCACGGCTCGTGGCTAGCAGGCGGGGGGCGAAGACCCAAGCGACGCGCGGTCTTCGGCAAACGCTACTGGGGCCAGGACCGCATGCATTTCGTCCGCGGCGCGGTGCTGCGCAAGTCGCGCGCGACCACGTGATCGTTCACCGGCATTGAAGGGGTGGCGCGGGCGGCGCTGACAGCTCGGCGTGCGATCGCCGAGCGCCGACCTCCGCAGATCCATCCGCCCGACTCCGTTACCCGTGCGCGCGGGTGGGCTGGCCGTAGGACCACAAGTAGCCGTCTGGGTCGCGGAAGGAGAAGTTCCGCTCTCCCCAGGGCTGGTCGATGAGCTCGCCGACGTCGAGACCGAGTTGCTGCAGGCGCGCGTGCTCGGCGTTCACGTCTTCGACCTGCACTTCGACGTGCATGCCGCCGTTGCCGTGTGCCGATTCGCTGTTCTCGCCGGCGTGGAGAACGAGGTAGGCGCCGCCAAAGGCGAATCCAGCGACGTCCTGCTCGTCGGTGTTGAGCGTCCAGCCCAGCGTGTCACCGAAGAACTTCTTGCTGCACCCCAGGTCCGACACATGCTCGAAGACGTAGAAGATACCTTTGATCGCCATGTTCCCTCCGTTGTATTTCGGTTGTTCGACTTGGCTCAATCTCGAACGTAGTGCATGGCGCACACCGTGTTGCCTTCGCTGTCCTCGAAGCGAATCAGCGTCCCGACGCCGACGATCTGGTGCTCGTCGAGCACGATCTTGCCGCCGTTCGCCAACACCGCGGCCTTGATCGCGGCCAGATCCTCGACCGAGATCGTGCACTCGTAGCCGACCCGGCCCGAGCCGGTGACGGGTTTGGAGCGCTTGCTCACCGAGCCGTGGATTCCCGGGTCGGCCCCGGTTCCGGTGTGGATCATGTAGAAATCCGGGGGTCCCCAGGCTTCGAAACGCCAACCGAAGACCCTCTCGTAGAAGCGCCGGGCCCTTTCCACGTCGTCCGCTGCGACATCAAAGTGCGCCACGTTGTTCGCCATAGGGTCATCCTAGCTAGCTCCTGCTCGACGATCTCCCGCTATTCCGTCATAGAATAGCTGGAATGCGGCGCATCACCTCGCCGACGACGGCGGCGAATGCGGTCCGCTGGACGCCGAGCCCAAAACAGGGCAAAACGCAATGCCGGCTACGGCCGGGGGCCGCGGTAGAGGGAGGAAGTCATGCGGAATTTTCTGCGTACGCCTATTCCAACCTTGCTGGTTGCCCTGACGCTCGCCGCCGCACCGGCTGCAGCCGGTCCCGGCGTAGAGGACTGCTGCATCTGCCAGAACTGCCAAAGCGGGCCGGCGGTGCAGTGCCAGATGGCCCCCACTACGACGTGCAACCTGGCTTGCATGAACAGCATGTGCACGTTGCTCGAGGTCGAGACCGGCACGCCGTGCGCCGAGGTCGCTGCCTGTCCGGCCCTCCCGGCCGAGCCGGCGAGCGCTCCGGCGTTGGGCGCGGGCGGGCTGTCGCTGGCGGCGATCGTGTTGGGCGGCTTCGGCATGATCGCGTTGCGGCGCATCCGCCGTCCGCGCGCCTGACGCCCAATGAGCGGAGGGGGCGGACAGAATCGCTGAGCAGTTGAGGGCGGACAGAATCGCTGAGCAGCGACAACCGGTGATGGACCGGTGATGGACCGGTTGACGGCGGCGCCTGCGGAAGCGTAGGGAGCTGTGGGGCAAGAGCCACCGTGTTTCATGACCGGCTGTGGGGTACGCAGCCTCCGTGGAGGATTGGTATGAGGATGGGGAAGATTCTGTCCGCAATTCTCGCCGGCGCGGCATTCACGAGCCCGGCGCTGGCCGAGATGGCTCTGACCCCGGTGGCGGCACCGGTGATGTCGCCGCTGTCGCTGGTGGGGCTCGGCGCCGTGCTCGGCGTCGCCGGCATACGCATCCTGAAGAACCGCCAGCGCTGAGTCCGCGGTCTGCCAAGGGGCGTTCGTCGCCCTGCCCGAGGGGAGGCCATGAGCGACGGCTTGATCGCGTACCTGCTGATGGGGCTGGTCGTCGTGTGCCTGACGTGGGAAATGGTCTGGCCGCGGCGCCTCGAACGCGCGGGGCTCGCGAGTCGCTGGGCCAGCAACGTCAGTCTCGCGTTGATCGGTCAAGTTTTGGCCCACGGCAGCCAGGCGCTCACCCTGCTCGGGGCGGCGTGGCTGGCGCATCACGCGGGCGGCGGCGTGTTCGCGCGCTACGATCCGGGCTGGCTCGGCGCGTTGCTGATCACCGGCTTCGCCTTCGAGATCGTTGGCTATTCTCTGCACGTGCTGATGCATGAGGTGCACTGGCTGTGGCGGTTTCACGCCGTGCATCACAGCGACACCGATCTGGATGTGCTCTCGACCTATCGGCATCACCCGGGTGAACCGATCCTCGTCGCCGCGGCCTCGATTCCCGTCGTGATCGTGCTCGCCCCGCCCGCCACCGTCGTGTTGGCTCTCGAGGCCTTGCGGATGATCGTCAACGTCGTCAGTCACGCGAACATCTACATCCCCGAGCGCGTCGACCGAGTGGTGAGCCGGTTCGTGATCACCCCGGACTTCCATCGGCTGCATCACTGCAGCGAGCGTCGCTACACCAACAGCAACTATGGTGTGACGGTACCCTGGTTCGACCGTCTCTTTGGCACCGCCAGCGCTCGTCCTTTCGCTGCGCAGTCTTCCATGGAGCTCGGGTTGGAGTACTTCCGCGAGCCGCGCGATTCGAGGTTGGACCGACTCCTGGCGCTCCCGTTCAGGTCGTTCCCGGCAGGAGTCGCGGCTCGGCCCGGGGCGATCGCCGCGCCTCGGCCGCGCGCACTCGAAAGTCGACCTCCAAAGCTGGCCGAAGACCGCTAGAGCCGCTGGACGCCGAGCCTGAACAGGGGTAAGACGCGATGCTCGCTATGGCCGAGGGCCGCGGCAGAGGGAGGATGTCATGCGGAATTTCCTGCGTACGCTTGTTCCAACGCTGCTGGTTGCCCTGACGCTCGCCGCCGCACCCGCTGCAGCCGGGACCGGCGTCGAGGACTGCTGCATCTGCCAGAACTGCCAAAGCGGGCCGGCGGTGCAGTGCCAGATGGCGCCCACGACGACGTGCAATCTGGCTTGCATGAACAGCATGTGCACGTTGCTCGAGGTCGAGACCGACACGCCGTGCGCCGAGGTCGCTGCCTGTCCGGCCGTCCCGGCCGAGCCGGCGAGCGCTCCGGCGTTGGGCGCGGGCGGGCTGTCGCTGGCGGCGATCGCGTTGGCCGGCTTCGGCATGATCGCGCTGCGGCGCGCCCGCCG
>JBOHWA010000266.1:0-7881 GCA_050735855.1 Binatia bacterium | reverse complement strand
GGCACCCCCCCTTCAGTGACAGTCGGTCGGTCGAGCCGGCTACGCCGTGCATCCGATCAGTCCCCCAGACCGAACTTCTCCATCCGATAGCGCAGGGTGTCGCGCGAGAGGCCGAGCAGGCGGGCGGCGGCGCTCTGGTTACCGTGGGCCTTCTCCAGGGCGCGGGTGAGCAGGGCGCGTTCGACGGATTCGAGCGAGATGCCGCTGTCGGGAAAGTCGATCTGGATCTCGCCCGACGGGGCGACCGCGACGCGTCCGGCGGCGCTGCTGTCCGCCAGGCCGAGTTGGTCGGGCGGCACCGGATCGTGGTCGGAGAACAGCACGACCCGCTCCATGGTGTTGGCCAGCTCGCGCACGTTGCCCGGCCAACTGTAGTGGGCGATGGCCGTCTCGGCCTCGCGCGAGAGGCTGCGCGGTGGGACGCCGTAGCGGCGGCAGGCGTCGTCGAGCAGCGCCCGCGCGAGCAGGACGGCATCGCCTTCGCGATCGCGCACGGGCGGTAGGCGGATGACCGCGACCGACAGGCGCTGATACAGATCTTCGCGGAACTCGCCCAGGCGGACGGCGGCTTCGAGGTCGCGGTTGGTGGCGGCGATGACCTGCACGTCGACCTTGCGCGCCGCCGTCGCCCCGACGCGCCGCACCGCTTTCTCCTCGATCACGTTGAGGAACTTCGACTGCAGCGGCGGCGAGATGTGGCCGATCTCGTCGAGAAAGATGGCGCCGCCTTCGGCGGTCTCGAACAATCCGGCGCGCGCCGTGCCGGCGTCGGTGAAGGCGCCCTTCTCGTAGCCGAAGAGCTCCGACTCGACCAGCGCCTCCGGCAGCGCCGTGCAGTTGACCTCGATGAACGGGCCGCCGCGCCGGCCGCCGAGCGCGTGCAGGGCGCGCGCCGCATGGCCTTTGCCGCTGCCGGTCTCGCCGAGCAGGAGGACGGTGGGCGCCGGTGCGCCGGGCCCGATCGTCATGCGGGCGATGCGCGTGATCACCGAGCGCAGCCACTGCGTCGAGGGCGATTCGCCGAGGATCGAGCCGGCGGCGGTTTCGCGGCCGCGATAGTAATCGATCTCGCGGCGTTGTCGGGCGCTGTGCAGCGCGTGCTCGATCTTGAGGCGGACCTCCTCGAGGTCGAGCGGCTTCTGCACATAGTCGCGGGCGCCGCGCTGCATCGCGTGCACGGCGTCGGCGACAGAGCCGTAGGCGGTCATCATGATGACCGGCCGATCGGCGTCGGCGCCGGTCAACGCGTCGAGCAGGTCGAGGCCGCTGCCGTCGGGCAGCCGCAGGTCGAGCAGGGCGACGTCGATCGGCGTGCTGGCCGCGATCTTGCGCCCTTCGGCGATGCCGGTGGCGTGGTGCACCTCGAAGCCGTGTCGCACAAACGCCTTGGAGAGATTGCGAGCGAGCACCAGCTCGTCTTCGACGATGAGCAGCGCGGGCATGGTCCGGGGGCCACGCTATCAGGGCCGCCGGCGGGAGCGAAGCACGAACGGCGGGGCCGGCCGCCTAGCGGCGCGGAAACCAGGGAACGAAGGCGTTGGTGCGGGCCATGTAGTCGGCGTATTCGGGGCGCGACTTGACCAGCTTGCGCTCGAGCAGCGCGACGCCCGAGACCCGCATCAGAAAGACGGTCATGAGCAGCGGGCTGACGATGGTCCACCAGCCGTGTGGCGTCGCGGCGGCGATCAGGAACAAGCCCCACCAGACGCAGGCGTCGCCGAAGTAGTTCGGGTGGCGGGTGTAGCGCCACAGGCCGCGGTCCATGATCTGCCCGCGCCGGGCGGGATCCGCCTTGAAACGCGCCAGTTGCAGATCGCCGATGGTCTCGAAGCTCAGGCCGACGGCCCACAGCAGGGCGCCGGCGGCATCGAGCCAGGTGAGGTGGGCGGGGAGCGGCGACATCTGCGCCACCTGGACGGGCAGCGAGACGATCCACATCAGGACCGCCTGCAGCCCGAAGACGGTGACCAGGCTGACCAGCGCGAAACGCTCACCGTGGTGGCGCCGCATCGACTGATAGCGGTAGTCCTCGCCGTGCCCGGCATTGCGCCAGAACAGGTAGCCGGCGAGGCGCAGACCCCAGAGGGCGGTCAGCCCGGCGACCAGCAGTTTGCGCCACTCGTAGCCGCCGCCGAGGGCACAGGCGATCAGCCCGATCTGGGCGAAGCCCAGGCCCCAGTAGATATCGACGATGCTGGCGTCGCGCAGGCGCAGGCTCAGGAGCCAGAGCAACAGCAGGGCGGCCGCGGTGCCCGTTGCGGTGGCGAGCAGCACGGTCATGCGCGCGCCGCACTGACCTGGAGCCGCGCCGGCTGGTGGGCGGTGCGCTGGGCATCGATCCAGGCGTCGATCTGCAGCCACTGCTCGAACAGCCATTCGGCGCGTCGCGTCTCGTCGATCGGGATCTGAGCGAACGGGACGCGCCAGAAGCGGATGCGCACGGTCTGGTCGATCAGCGAGCCTTTGAGCAGCGCGCGGAACGAGCCGGCGCCCTCGAAGCCGGTGTGGGCACAGAAGACCGCATCGGCACCACGGTTGGCCGCCAGCAGGCCGAGCGCGCCGCCGAGCCGTGGGGGCAGCACATGGCGCAGCGAGCGGGCCATGGCGAGCAGGCGCGGCGGCGCCGCGCCCGCGAGGCGGGCGACGACGCGGTCGCGCTTTTCGGGCAGGAAGCGCGTGCCCTCCGGATAGATCAGCACCGCCTCGCGCGGACCGAGCTGCTGCATGAGCCGCTGCACCGCGGTGATCTCGCGCGCGCTCTCGCCCGAGCCGCGGCGCACGAAGCAGTTGGGCAGCCGGTTGCCGACGATGTCGAGGCAGGGGTCCCACAGCAGCTCGCGCTTCATGATGTAGCGCAGCATGATGCCGTGGCGGTCGCCGATGAAGACCGCCGGCAGCACCGTGTCGCCGATGCTGGCATGGCGCACGAAGAGCACGAACGGGCCGCGCCGCACCGCCTCGTCGCCATCGATCGCCGTGCGCATGCTGAAGAGCCGTTGGGCGGCACCGAAGATGGTCCGCGCCCACCAGCGTTGCAGGCGGAAGTTGGCGGCCAGATACACCGCCGGACGGCCGGTCCAGGCATCGGCGAGCCACCCGTCGGCCGGGGCGGCGGCGGCGGTCGGGCTTCCCCGCTGCCAGCCGCCGCGCAGCCACAGTCCGGCGGCGGCCAGGATGCCGAGCGATTCGCAGAGCAGATAGACGGCAACGAACAGCAGGCAGCGCACGGTCGGCCAGCGGCGGTCGCCGCGGCCGAGATCGACCGCGGCGGCGAGCGGCACCAGCAGCGGCATGCCGACGGTGATCAGCAGTGCGGCAGAGCCGTACAGCGTGATCGACGCGGCGCGGCGCAGCGCCCGCGTCATCGACGGGCCAGCAGCGCGGCCTTCAGATCGCCGTCGAGCGGCTGCGACCCGAGCCAGATGGCGAACAGGGCGGCGGCGAAATCAGCCCCGTCGATCGTGCCCTTGCCGACACCGTTGAACGACACCTCGGTGCCGACGCCCGGTAGGTAGGTGAGCGCGTAGCGGTCGCCCGGCGCGACGTCCTGGAAGAGCGCGGCGAAGCGAGCCAGACGCGGCCGCAGGCCGGCCAGGGTCGCGGCGTCGACGTTGCGCGCCATCCCCTCGACCGTCACCGGGCCGAAGTCCGCGCCGTCGATCTTCCAGAAATACTCCGCCTCGAGCCGCTTCGGCACGTCCGTGAGGACCGCCTCGGGCGGCACGCCCTCGCCGAGATACAACGCCGCGACGTAGGCCTTGATGAAGATCCTGTAGCGCAGCAGGCCGACGTTGTGCAGCACCAGGCGCTGGCCGCCGGCCTGGTGCTCGCCGGCAAAGCGCACGCCTTCGACCTCCCTGGCGGCCGTCGGGCGCACCAGCGCGGCGAGGGTCGCCGCGAGGACGATCAGCGATCGAGCAGACGACGTCATGCGAACGGCTTTGAGCATGTCACGCCCGAGCGACTCTGCAACCCTCGCGGCGCGCGCCCCCGGATGGGCTCGCTGGTGAGACGCCGGCCGCTGGCCGGTGGATGTGGCGGGCCGGCAATGGTCAGCCGTAGCAGCGGGCGATCAGCTCGGCCACCCGTTCGGTCAGCACGCCCCAGTCGAACGGCTTGGTCAGGTAGTCGTCGGCGCCGACCGCGAAGCCGTGCTGGCGGTCGCGATCATCCTCCAGCGCCGTGACCATGATGACCGGGATCGAAGCCGTGGTCGGGTTGGCGCGCAGGGCGATGCAGAGCTCGAAGCCGTTGAGGCGTGGCATCATGACGTCGGTGATGACGAGGTGCGGCGGCAGCGCGGCCACCTGGTCGAGGGCCTGGCGCCCATCGTCCGCCGTCGCCACCTCGAGCGGCAGGGCGCTCCTGGCCAGCGCCCGTGCCAACAGCACGCGCGCGTCCTCGTCGTCGTCGACGATCAACACCCGGTAGCTCATTCGCGCCCTGCCATATGGACCCCGCCGGTGGTAGAACGCAACGGCGCTGCCAGGCCCGCCGCGGGGCCCAGCACGGCTGAATTCCCGCCGCCGGGCGCCGGCCGGCGCCCGGGAGATGCCGTTCGCGCGGGGTTGCGCGGCCGAGTGACGCTGCCGGTTGCGGACCGCGCCATGTCGCCCCGCACGCCATGGCGCCGGCGCTGCCAGCCGGCTGCCGGAGCACCTTCCTTACGAAATCGTCACCGTTCGTTTATGACTGCCGTCCGCCGGCTGGCCTATGGTTCGCGGCGTATGACGCCCGACGACCATTCCGACGACGCGCGGCTGACGCCGCAGGGTGCCTTCGTCGTTCAATTCCGCACCGGTACCGATCTGCGCGCCGGGGCCGTGCGCGGTCGGGTCGAGCACGTGCTCTCCGGCCGTGCCGCACACTTCGCCTCGGTCGATGATCTGTTGCGCTTCGTCGATCGTGTCCTCGGCGAGGCCGAGCCATCGCCGCGCTGACCATGCATATCGTCCACAGCCAGAAGGAGACCTCCATGCACGCATCGCGACCACTCCACGCCGCCGTCCTGCTGTTTGCCGCGCTGGTCGCGGCACCCGCGCCGGCGCAACAGACGTGTCTCGGCGATTGCAACGGCAGCTTCATCATCGAGATCAACGAGCTGATTCGTGGCGTCAACATCTCGCTCGGCAACGCGGCGGTCGACACGTGTCCGGCCTTCGACGCCGACGGGACCGGGCTGGTCGAGATCTACGAGCTCATCGCCGCGGTGCGCAACTCGCTCAACGGCTGTGCGGCGGGCACGCCGAGCAAGAGCAACAAGTCGGGGCCCATCGCCATCACGCCGGACGGCGACATCGTGGTGGCGGTCAACACCGATACCAACTCGGCCTCGATCTTCGAGGTCGCCGGCGACGGCCGGCTGACCAAGGTCAAAGAGGTGGTGGTCGGCACCGAACCGCGCTCGGTGGCGCTGCTGCCGAACGGCAACTGGGCCTATGTCGCCAACGCGGTCAGCGGCACCGTCACGGTGATCAACCTGCTGACCTACGAGACCTCGTCCATCACGGTCGGCGTCGAGCCCTGGGCGGCGGTGGCCTCGCCCAACGGCCTCTATGTCTACGTCGCCAACGCCAGCAGCAACACGGTCAGCGTCATCGACACGGTGACCAACACGGTGTTCGCCACCGCGGCGGTCGGCCGCAGCCCGCGGGCGCTGGCGATCACCAACGACGGCGACGACGACGATCTCGACGAGCACATCTACGTGCCCAACTTCTACGCCCGCCCGCGCGTCGGCTTCACCCCGCCGAGCAGCGCCGGCCTCGGCGGCAGCGACGGCGCCGCCGCCGCCTTCCCCACCGGCAGCACCAACCAGGCGGTGATCGGCGAAGGCATCTTCGACGATTCGCGCGAGGGCGTCATCGACGTCGTCTCGGCGACCACCAACACCGTCGTCGATCAGGTCATTCTGGCGCCGGTGGCCGACACCGGCTTCAAGTTCCCGCGCGGCGCCTTCGTCAACAGCACGCCGGGCGACGCGCCGCGTACCATCTTCGCCGACGGCGGCACCGACGGCAGCGTGGCGCAGAACGCCGGCGCCTTCCCCAACCTGCTGCTCAGCATCGCCATCCTCGGCAACCGCGCCTTCCTGCCCAGCACGGCGCCGTCGCCCGAGCCGCCGCTGCGCTTCAACGTCAATGTGCAGAGCCTGCTGTCGGTGGTCGACGTGAGCCGCAACGCGGAGCTCGCCGACCAGACGTTCAACCTCAACCGCGGCATCAACTTCGACCTGCCCCCTGACCTCGAGGAGGCGGAGATCCGCGACAACACCGACCGCCTGTTCCCCTCCGCGCCGGTCGACATCGACTGCTCGGACGTCACCAACGCCTGCTGGGTGGTGAGCCAGGGCAGCGACTTCGTCGTGCGCATGACCTTCAATGACCAGGACAAGCCGACGATCAACGCCCCGACCGCCGCCGGCCCGTTCGCGGTCAGCCCGGTGACCCGCATCTACACCATCGACAAAGCCGATCCGCTGCGCTCGGGCCGCAACCCGCGCGGCATCGTCATCGGGCCGGACGGCACGGTCGGGTACGTCGTCTGTCCGACGACGCGCGACGTCATCGTCCTCGACCTGATCGGCAACGCCGTCCTGCAGCGCGCGCGGTCGTCCGAGCTGCCGCAGGCCGGTAGCACCGCGGAGACCATCCGGCGCGGCAAGATCGACTTTACCACCTCGCGCCCGTTCTGGTCCGACCGCGGCTGGGGCGGGTGCTGGTCGTGCCACCCTGACGGCCGCACCGACACCGTCACCTGGTCGTTCGAAGCCGGCCCGCGCCAGACGATCAGCTTGGACGGGACGTTCAATCACAACGATCCGGAAGACCAGCGCGCCCTCAACTGGAGCCCGGTGCGCGACGAGAACCAGGACTTCGAGCTCAACACCCGCGGCGTCTTCGGCGGCCGCGGCTTCATCGTCGTCGACACCGACGTCAACGGCGACGGCCTCGTGCCGGACTCCGATCCGAACGTGCGCAACTTCGGTCCGGCGAGCTCGGGGCGCTCCAGCCAGCAGGAGGACCTCACCGCCTACATCCAGCTGGCCATCCGCAGCGCCATCGCGCCGCCGAGCAGCGGCGGCAACCCGACCCGCGGGCGCACGCTGTTCGGCTCGCCGGCGCCGGCCGGGGCCAACTGCGTCGCCTGCCACAGCGGCGGGAAGTGGTCGACGAGCCGCATCACCTACGACCAGTCGGACGTCAACCCCGTGCCCGGCACCGAAACCGGCATCGTCAACATCCCGCCGCCGGACCTCGATGGCAACGGCACCATCGACGCCTCCGAGGCCAAAGCCGTGTCGGTCTACCTGAACGCGTTCAACTCGGCCAACGGCGCCGGCCGCGTCTGCGAAGTGCCGCCGCCGCCGGGGGTCGACACCGAGCGCATCCGCATCGCCCGCCAGGTCGGCACCTTCAGCGCCACCAACCCGATCGAAGTGCGCAGCAACGCGCTCAGCCCGGTGAACACCAACCTGCCCATGCTCACCGTCGCCGCGGCCTTCGGCAGCGACGGCTTCAATACGCCGACCCTGCTCGGCATCTTCGACAGCGCGCCGTACTTCCGTCACGGCAGCGCCGTGACGCTGGCGCAGGTCTTCGGCCGCGGCACCGACCCGAACGTCCTGCCCGCCGCGCAGGCGCACTGGCGCTCCGGCACCAGCGGCATGCCGAACATCCTCGACACCGACCCCAGCGCCGTCACTGACCTGCTCGCGTTCGTCGGCACGATCGATTCGGCCACGCCGGCGTTCCCGCCCGCCGACCGCGCGCCAAACGACCCCGTGTTCGCCGACGCCAACGCGCAGTGTGACTGCCAGAAGGATGTGCCGCTCGGTACCCCGGCCATCGACTGCCTGCCCTGAGGCCCGAGCGCACCCTC
>JBOHWA010000265.1:0-4754 GCA_050735855.1 Binatia bacterium | reverse complement strand
GACCGCTTCACCGAGATCGTCGGCAGCGCCCCGGCGATGAACGAAGTCTTCCGCCTGATGGAGAGCGCCGCCGCCTCGCCGATCTCGGTATTGATCGAGGGCGAGACGGGCACCGGCAAGGAGCTGGTGGCGCGCGGCATCCATCGGGCCTCGGCGCGCGCCGACGCGCCGTTTCTGGCGATCAACTGCGCGGCGGTGTCGGAGACGCTGCTCGAGAGCGAGATGTTCGGCCATCGCCGCGGCGCCTTCACCGGCGCCACCCAGGACCACCGCGGCCTGTTCGAGGCGGCCACCGGCGGCACGATCTTCCTCGACGAGATCGGCGAGATGCCGTTGTCGATGCAGGCCAAGCTGCTGCGCGTCCTGCAGGAGGGCGAGATCATCCCGGTCGGCGACACGCGCGCCCGCAAGGTCGACGTGCGCGTGATCTCGGCCAGCAACCGCGATCTCAATGTCGAGGTCGAACGGCAGGCCTTTCGCCAGGACCTGTTCTACCGCCTGGCGGTCTTCCCGATCCAGCTGCCGCCGCTGCGCCAGCGGCGCGAGGACGTGCCGCTGCTGGTCGACCGACTGCTGAAAGAGGCGGCCCGCCATCACGAAAAGGAGATCGCCGGGGTGGATACCGCGATCCTCGATATGCTGCAGCGCTACGACTGGCCGGGCAACATCCGCGAGCTCGAGAACGTGCTCGAGCGCGCCGTCGCCCTCGCCCGGCCGGGCGAGATGATCGGCGCCCACCACCTGAGCGCCAAGGTGCGCGGCGATGACGGCGAGCGCCCCGGGGCCGTACCCGCGCTCGCCGCGATCGACGGGGAGGTGGTGCCGACCACCCCGCTGCGCGCCGCCCGCGCCGCCTTCGAAGCCGACTACATCCGCAAGATGCTCGGCGCCAACGGCCGCAACGTGTCGCGCACCGCTCGCGCCCTCGGCCTGTCGCGCGTCATGCTGCAGAAGAAGATGAAGGAGTATGGGCTGCGCGAGCCCTGACGTTGACAGACAAAGACCTCACCGCGGAGACGCGGAGGCGCGGAGAGGTGTGGGCCAGCGGGCGGCAATCGACTTCAGCGAAACCAATGGGCACAGCCTGTGAGCCGAACAATGGTGACGCATTGCGAGCAGGCGGCCTCCGCCCCTCCGCGTCTCCGCGGTGAAGCCCTTTCTGACGATCAACCGCACAACGGGAGTAGACGATGATCGACTTGCGCCGTGAGGGAGCTGTCTTTGTTCTGACCATGCGAGCGGGGGAGAACCGCTTCAACCGCGCGTTTGTCACGGCGCTCGGGGCGGCGCTCGACGAGGTCGAGGGGCCGGGCGGGCCGGCGGCGCTGGTGACGGTCGGGGCGGAGAAGTTCTACTCGAACGGACTCGACCTCACCTGGCTGGCCGGCGACGGCGCCAGCGAGGGCGGCGCGTTCATCCGCGATTTCCTCCGCCTGCTCGGCCGCGTGCTCGCCCTGCCGCTGCCGACGGTGGCGGCGATCAACGGCCACGCCTACGCGGGCGGCGGGATGCTGGCGCTGACGCACGACTTCCGCGTCATGCGCGCCGACCGCGGCTACTTCTGCCTGCCCGAGGCGGACATCAAGCTGCCCTTCGCCCCGGGCATGTCGGCGATGATCATCGCCAAGCTCGATCCGCCGGTGAGCCGCGACCTGATGCTGACCGGCCGCCGCCTCGGCGGCCAGGAGGCCGCGGCCCTGCGCGTCGTCGACGAGGCCGTCGACGCCGACCAGGTCCTGCCGCGTGCCATCGAGCGCGCTGCGGCGCTGGCCGACAAGGATCGGGCGACGTACCAGGCGATCAAGCGGCGGATGTACGCGGAGGCGATTGGGTTGTTGGAGGCGGGGGCGGTGGGGTGAGACGGATCCATCTCATACAGGGCAAGGGCTAGGGCTAGGGCTTGGGCTCGGGTCGAACCTGATCGTTGGAGGGCGCCGCTCCGTCGGCGCCGTGCTCGCGGTGAGCACCGCGGTGCAGATGATTCGCCATGCGGCAGTCGCGAGTCGCGAGCAGTATCGATTGGGTGGAGCACGGCGCCGACAAGCGGCGCCCTCCCGGGGGGCCGTCGCGCCCGACGGATTGATGGTTCAGGCTCGACCCTAGCCCAAGCCCTTGCCCTAGCCCTTGCCCTGTATGAAATGGCTCAGCCTCACTACTCCCCGCCAGCGACCGCCCCAATCCTCTCCTCCAGCGCCATCGACACCCGCTGCACCGCCCGGCTCATCGCCGCCGCGAACGCGTCGGCCCCGGAGCCGTCGCAGGGTTCGGCGGCGGTGAAGGTTTCCTCGAACACCACGCGGCGCGCGGCGCGGGCGGGGGACTGGATCAGCAGGGCGCGCAGGCCGGCGCGCGCGCTGCAGCTGTCCTCGGCGCGTTCCTCGAACACCTCGACCTGCGCACTGAGCTCGTACTGGGCGGCTAGCGCCGAGGGGGCGGAGAGCACCGCGGTGAACCGACCGGCGGCGGCGAGATCGCGGGCGACCAGATCGGTGATCAGGCTGGCCGGCGCCGCCACCCACAGGTTGTAGCTGTCGATCGCAATTTCGTACGGCCCCTCGCGATAGACGAACCCCTGCCGATCGTAGACCGCATCGCTGCCGAACGGCACCACCCGCAGCACCGCATCGATGCGCCGCGCCGCCACCGGCGGCGGCGGATACTCGAGCACAAAAACCCGCTGCGCCGGCGCCGGCTGCAACGCCGCGCACCCACCGAGCACCGCCGCGACCCCCAGGACCAGCCACGACAGACCGATGCGGCGGAGGGCAAGGAATCGAAATTGATCAAGCTCGACCCCAGCCCAAGCCCTTGCCCTAGCCCTTGCCCTGTATGAGATAACTCCGCCCATCACCGCCCCCCATCCTCGCGCGCCGCCGGCGGCTTCGAGAACAGCAGCTGCGACGGCTGTAGCCGCAGCCCCTCGGTGAGCTGCTGCAGGTTCTCGGTGGTCCGGTTGAGACGGTTGATCGTCACCTGCAGGTCGATGACGAACGACTGGGTGGTGCGGGCGAGGCCGTCGACCTCGCGCAGCGTGCTGCGCAGCTCCTGCCCGGTCTCGCCGTCGCGCAGGTCGGCGAGCAGGGTCTTCGCCTCCGCCGTCGCCTGGCGCAGCTCGGCGACCACCGGAGCGAGCTGGACGCCCTCGGTGGCGCGCTCGACGTTGAGCGTCACGCGCGCCGCCGAATCGGTGATGTTGGCGAGATTGTTCAGCACGTTCTTCACCCGCTCGTCGCGGAACAGCTGGTCGGCCGCCTGCAGCGTGGCCCGCACGTCGGAGGAGATGCCGGCGAGATCGACGCTCATCACCTTGGCGTAGATGTCCTCGAGCGCCTCCTGGACGGCCTTGAACTGCGACGGGGTCGACGGAATCAGCGGATAGGGGGGCTCGAAGGTCAGCGCCGGCGAGCGCTTGAGGGCGTCGCCGCTGTGGCGGTCGATCTCGACGTAGCGCAGGCCGGTGATGCCGGAGAGCTGCAGCTGCGCGCGCAGCGTCTCGTCCTGCAGGATGCGGTCGGCGAAGCGGGTGTCGATGCTCATCAGCACCTGGATGAGGTCGCTGTTGGCGGCGATGCCGATGTGTTCGACCCGCCCGGCCGGGACGCCGCGGAACTTGACCGCCGCGCCCGGGTCGAGGCCCTGCACCGATTCGGAGAAGTAGGTCACGGTCTGCACCTCGTCGGCGAGGTAGCGGCTGGCACCCAGCCAGATGGCCAGGCCGACGCCGATCAGGATCGCCGTGATGACGAACACGCCGACCTGTAGCTTACGCGCCTCGGTCGCCACTCAGGCTCCTCCTGTGCTGCGCGGTCTGCACCGGCTGGCGGTTGAAGAAGGCATGCACGCGCGGATCGGTGCTGTGGTCGCGCAGGGCGCGCGGGTCGCCCTCGGCGATGATCTGCTTGGTGCCGGCGTCGAGCATGATGCAGCGATCGGCGATGGCGAAGATGCTCGACAGCTCGTGTGAGACGACCACGATCGTCGTGCCGAGGCTCCGGTTGAGCTGCTTGATCAGCTCGTCGAGCTCGGCGGAGGTGATCGGGTCGAGCCCGGCCGACGGCTCGTCGAAGAACAGGATGGCGGGATCGAGCGCCAGCGCGCGCGCCAGCGCGGCGCGCTTCTTCATGCCGCCGGAGAGCTCGGAGATCATGAAGTCCTCGAAGCCGTCGAGCTTGACCATCGCCAGCTTGATGCGCACCAGCAGCTCGACCGTTTCCGGCGGCAGGCTGGTGTACTCCTCCAGCGGCAGGGCGACGTTCTGGCCGAGCGTCAGCGAGCCGAACAGCGCGCCGCCCTGGAAGGTGACGCCGAGCTTCTGCTGGATCAGCCGCAGCTGCTCCTCGTCGGCATGGGTCAGGTCGTCGCCCTCGATCAGCACCCGGCCGGCGTAGGGTCGCAACAGGCCGATCATGTGGCGCAGCAGCGTCGTCTTGCCGCAGCCCGAGCCGCCGACGATGACGAACACTTCGCCGCGGCGCACCTCGCAGGTGATGTCGTGCAGGATGGTCTTGTCGCCGTAGCGCGCCTCCAGGTGATCGACCTGGATCACCGGCGCGCCGGGCGTGGTCGCCTCACCAGACATTGAAGAGCACCGTGAACACCGCGTCGGCGCAGATGACGGCGAAGATGCCGGCGACGATGGCTGAGGTGGTGGTGCGCCCGACACTCTCGGCGCTCTCGCGCGCCTCGAGGCCGCGCAGGCAGCCGATGGTGGCGATCAGCACGGCGAAGACGAAGGCTTTGACGAGACCCTGTCC
>JBOHWA010000264.1:0-7716 GCA_050735855.1 Binatia bacterium | reverse complement strand
GGGCCAGGCTGCCGGGACGCGCGGTGGGAACGTAGGTCTCGATCGTGCTCTCCGCCCCGTCATCCGAGCCGTCGGGAACGATCGCCGCCGATTCGTAAGCAAAGCCCTTCGCCTGACCCATGGCGCTGAAGTGCTCGCGCGTTCCGCCGATGCCGGCCGCGATCATGGCCCGCACGCCCTCGCCGGCGGGCGAGTCCTCCTCGATCATCGACAGCGGCGACCCCGGCTCGTGGCCACCGCCGGGCGCCGGCATGCGGCGGCTGTTCTTCAGGCTCTGATCGGCATTGAACTGGCCGACCGCGCGGCGCTCGGCTTCGTAGGTGTCGAGCAACGCCGGCGGCGCCCAGCCCTGCAGGACGGCGGCCAGCTTCCAGGCCAGGTTGTGCACGTCCTGCACGCCGGTGTTCATGCCGAAGCCGCCGGTGGGCGGAAAGCGATGCGCCGCGTCGCCGGCGAGGAAGACGCGCCCGGCGCGATACTGCGCCGCCACCTGCGAGCGCAGGATCCACGGATCGATCGAGCGCACGTCGACGGCCAGCTCGGGCGCCCCCACCGCGCGCCGCACCAGGGCGCGGCACACCTCCGGGGTGAAGCGTTCCAGCGGCTCGTCGGGGTTGAAGGGCGTGTTCAGCAGCCACCGGTCGCGGTTGTTCAGGGCGATGAAGACGCCGGCCAGGTCGGCGTTGAGGATCCAGTAGAGCGCCCCTTCGCGCCCGGTGATGAACGGCGTCAGGTCGGCGTGGAAGTAGATGTTGAGCAGGTGGCCGATGCGGTCGGGGCCCACCATCGGGATGCCGAGCCGGTCACGGATGCCGCTGGCGCCGCCGTCGCAGGCGATCAGATACTGCGCTGCGACCTGTTGCTCACGACCGTCGCCGACGGAGCGGACGACGGCCGTCACGCCGTCCAGTGTGGCGTCGAAGTCGACGAGCTGGGTCGAGAAGCGCACCGCGGCGCCGGCGCCGGACTCGGCCCGGCGGCGCAGGATCGGCTCGTAGACGTCCTGCGGGCAAATGCTGGTCAACGTCGGGCTGAGGCGGCCGAGCTGGCGGAGCGACCTCGTGGCATCGTCGCTCCCGGTCCCAGCCGCAAGGTCGAGGCGGCCGAGCTCGTAGCCGGTCAGCGACGTCGCCCAGACGATGAACTGCGACTTGTCGAGCGGCAGCCCGCCGGCCTTCACCTCGGCCTCGATCCCCCACTGGCGAAAGAGCTCGAAGGTGCGCGTGTTGACCACCGTCGCCTTGGGATGGTCGGTGGTCGTCGCGTGCTGCTCGACGAGCAACGACGGCACGCCGAGTTGCGACAGGCAGATCGAGGCGGCGAGCCCCACCGGCCCGCCACCGACGATCAACACCGGGACGTCGATGTCGGCCATGCGTCGTCTATGCCGCAGAGGGCGCCGAACCCTGTTGAACCAGCTCGTCGAGCGGGTCGCCGCGCTCGAAGCGCGCGCTGAGCACGTCGGGATCGAACTCGACGCCGATCGGGTTGCGCGTGAACGCGCCGCTGCGCATCCACGCGGCGAGCGCGGCGGGATCGGCGAAGTTGTCGATCTGCAGCTCGACCTGCACCCCGTTCGGATCGCGGTAGTAGAGCGACGTGGTCGGACCGTGGTTGATGCACCAGTACGGCCGGATGCCCTGCGGGCTCAGGCGCCGGTAGGTGTGCAGCAGGTCGCCGAGCGTCGCATAGGTGAAGGCGATGTGATCGACGCCGGCGGCGGCCGGTGCGTCGGGCAGGCCGGGGACGTTGATCACGGCGAGGCGATGATGCTCGTCGTCGTAGGTCAGGAAGGTGAGCATCGGGTTGGCGAAGACGGCGCGCGCCCCGAGCACGGCCTCGTACCAGTGCACGGTCTCCGCGTAGCGCGCCGAGCGCAGCACGACGTGCGCCAGCTTTGCGGGCACACGGACATCGGACGGGACAGCTGTGGTCATGGGTTGGCCTCCTCCCCCATCGCCGGTTCGGGTCACACCGGCTCGACAAGCAGTGGCAGGCTGCGCCAGCCGAACTCGCTGGTCGTGCCGCCGGTGACGGGTTGCGCGGCCTGCGCCGGGTCGAGGGCGATGCGCGCGGTCCGCTCGATCAGCAGGCGGAAGCCGATGCGCCCCTCGAGGCGCGCCAGCGGCGCGCCCAGACACATGTGGATGCCGCCGCCGAAGGCCAGATGGCCGCTCGGATCGGCGTCGAGCGCGACGCTGTCGCCGGCGGGAAAGCGGCGCGGATCGCGGTTGGCTGCGCCGAGCAGCAGCAGCACGGTGGCGCCGTCGGGGATGGTGACGCCGTGCAGCGTGACTGCCTGCGTCGTGCGGCGGAACAGCCGGTGCAGCGACGGTGTGCAGCGCAGCACCTCTTCGACGAAGCGCGGGACCTCGCCGGGCGCCGCGCGCAGCCGATCGAGCAGGCCCGGTTGACGCGCGAGCAGCGCCGCGCCACAGGCGAACAGGGCGGTGGTCGTCTCATGGCCGGCGACGAACAGGAACTGGCTGAAGAAGAGCGCCTCGTCCGCCGTCAGCTCGGCGTCCTGCGTCAGGCGCGCCAGCTCACCGCCGATGGTGTCGCCCGGCCGGTCGCGGTAGCCGTCGAGCACGTCCTGCAACAGCGCGAAGAGCTGCATGGCGCCGCCCCGCGCCGCCTCGCGCTCGGCTTTTGACAGCCCGATCCCTCCGCCCAGTGCGCGGATGCTGTCGTCCGACCACTGGCGCAGCTCGCGGCGCCGATCGGTGGGAATGCCGAGCATCTCGCCGATGACCATCGCCGGCAGCGGATGGGCGAAGGCGTCGACGAAGTCGCCGCCGCCCGCCGCCAGATACGGTTCGTACAGCTCGCACGCCAACGCCTCGACGCGCGGGGCCAGGGCGTCGATGGCGCGCGGGGTGAACGCCCGCGCCAGCGTGCGGCGCAGGCGCGTGTGCTCGGGCGGATCCTTGAACATCAGGATCGGCGCCGGCGCCACCTGCGAGGAGAAGGTCTGCGGTTCCTTCAGGGCCCGCGCGACGTCGTCGTACCGCGACAGCACATACACCGGCATGCCCTTCGGGCCTTGGGCGACATGCACCGGCGCGCTATCGCGCAGGCGCGCGTAGGCGCCGAACGGGTCGGCCTGCAGCGCCGCATCGTACAGATCGAAGGCTGGAGTGTCGCTCACCGCGCGCCCTCGGGCGCCGGCGCCGGGCGCGGCGGGGTGGTGACCTCGTGCATGCGCAGTCTCGATGGGAAATTCTCTAAGTGAAACAGAACGACTGATCTGTTTCACTACGCCCCGATGCCACGGCTGTCAACGGTCGGCGGGTTCTCGAACCGCACCCGCTACATTGCTATGGCTGTCTGCGGCACGGAGGCGAATGGTGGCGAGGCGAACGATACGCGCCCGGCGGGCGTCCGGCGGCGTACGGGCACGGCGCGCGGTGACCGGCATCGATCGCGACGGCACCCCGGCGGTGCGCGCGGCCGACGACCTGCCGCGGCGCTCGGCGGCGAAGCGGCGCGACGTGCTGGCCGCCGCCTGGGATCTCTTCGCCGAACGCGGCTTCGGCCGCACGAGCATGCGCGACCTGGCCGCCGAGGCGGCGGTGTCGACGGCGACGATCTATGCGCACTTCCCCACCAAGCGCGAGCTGTTGCGCGCCCTGGTCGCGCAACGCTGGGAGACGGCGCTGATCGGTGTGGTGCAAGGGGCGGCGGAGGTCGAGGACCCGCTCGAGCGCCTGCTCTTCGCACTCTCCGCGCTCAACCGCGCCATCGCCGCCGATGCGCTGCTGTGCCAGCTGCTGGTGCCGCCACGTCTGGGGGACGGCCAGCTGGCGGACCAGGTCGGGCGCATCGAGGACATGATGGACACCCGCTGCGCCGACCTGATCCGCACCGCGGTCGCCGCCGGGCGTCTCCGCTGCGCGGATCCCGACGCCCTGGCAGTGCTCATCCGCGTCAGCATGCAGGGGTGGCTGCTGACCGAGGCGAAGCGCAAGCGCCCGATGAGCGAAGCACGGGTCACGGCCAGCCTGGTCGCGCTGCTGCGCGCGGCGAAGCTGACACCGGCCGCCGCCGCGCCGCGCCGACGCGTGACGTGATGCAACTGGAACATTCGACAGATCCGTTTTGGGGCGCAGGTGGGTGCCATACCGCCCGGCGTCGCCAGCGGGCCGCGTGTCCCCGATCGGCTGATGCTCCATCGCGCGCACATCACCGATGCCTATCGGCGGCGCGCCATTCGGCCGTGACCAGAATATGATTGACTACGCGGCTCAGTCAGTGGCCTAGAAGAGTGAGAGTACTCCGCTGCGCCGGCAGGGCTGTTGCCGGCCGGAGCGGAGCGCACGGGGGAGCGCTATGACCGGAGAGCGAGCAGGGGGGAGCGATCGGGGCGGGCGTCGAGGGACGTCGCCGGCGCGGCGGCGAGGCTGGTCGCTCGTGGGGCTTGTGGCGCTGGTGTCGATGGCGAGCGGGGCGGCGGCGCAGACGTCGTTCGTCACCTTCGAGTCGGGGCCGGTGCGGCCGCTGGCGCTGTCGCCCGACGGCGCGACGCTCTACGCCGCCAACACGCCGGACAATACGCTCGAGATCTTCGATGTGGTGCCGTCCGGCTTGACGCATCGCGCCTCGGTCGCCGTCGGCCTCGAGCCGGTCGCCGTCGCCGTGCGCAACGCCGGCGAGGTGTGGGTGGTCAACCACCTGTCCGACAACGTCAGCATCGTCGACGTCGGCGGCAGCGCGCCGCACGTCGTGCGCACGCTGCTGGTCGGCGACGAGCCCCAGGACATCGTCTTCGCCGGCCCGGCTGGCAACCGCGCCTTTGTCACCACCGCGCATCGCGGCCAGAACGCGCCGGTGCCGCGCGGCGACTTCACCCTCGAGGGCAGCGGCCGGGCGGACGTCTGGGTGTTCGACGCGACCAACCTCGGCGCGACGCTCGGTGGCACGGCGCTGACGGTGGTCACGCTGTTTGGCGACAAGCCGCGCGCCCTGGCGGTGAGCCCCGACGGCGCGACGGTCTACGCGGCGATCTTTCGCTCCGGCAACCAGACGACCGGCGTCAACGAGGCACAGGTGTGCGACACCAGCGCCGGCAACATTGCCAGCGAGACCGTGCAGCCTGGGTGCAACGTCGGCGGCACGCCGCGGCCGGGTGGGTCGCCGCCGCCGCACAAGAACGTGGGAGGGACCGGGCGCCCTGAGACCGGCCTGATCGTCAAGTTCAACCGCGACGGCGGGGTCAGCAATCAGTGGCAGGACGAGCTCGGCCGCAATTGGAACAACGCGGTGCGCTTGTCGCTGCCCGACCTGGACGTCTTCGCCATCGACGCCGACGCCGGCACGCCACTCGAGGTCGACGCCTTCGCCAGCGTCGGCACGGTGTTGTTCAACATGGTGACCAATCCGGTCAGCGGGAAGCTGTACGTCTCCAACACCGACAGCCAGAACCACGTCCGCTTCGAGGGGCCGGGCAGCATTGCCTCGGGCCTCAAGCCGCTCGGCGAGCCAGCGTCGGTGCGCGGGCATCTGGCCGAGTCGCGGATCACCGTCATCGACAGCGGCACCGTGCTGCCGCGCCATTTGAACAAGCACATCGACTACGAGGACGTGCCCGTGCCGCTCGGGGTCAAGCTGCAGAGCCTGGCGACGCCCAACGGGATGGCTGTCTCGGAGGACGGAACGACGCTCTATGTGGCGGCCTTCGGCTCGGGGGCCATCGGCGTCTTCGACACCTCGGCGCTGGAGAATGATACCTTCACGCCCGATGCTGCCGACCATATCGTGCTCTCGGGCGGCGGTCCGGCCGGCGTCGTGCTCGATGGCGACCGGCTCTACGCGCTGACGCGCTTCAACAACGCCGTCGTCACCGTCGATCTCACGCAGGGCAGCGTCGGCGCCGAGGTGCAGAGCGTCGCCCTGCACAACCCGGAGCCGGCCAGCGTCGTCGACGGGCGGCCGTTTCTCTACGACGCGCTGCTGACCGGGAGCAACGGCGAGGCGTCGTGCTCGAGCTGTCATATCTTCGGCGACAATGACGATCTCGCCTGGGATCTTGGCAATCCCGATGACGTCGTGGTCGCCAACGGCAACCCGTTCACCATCGGCAGCGGCGGCCCCTTTCACCCGATGAAGGGGCCGATGACGACGCAGAGCCTGCGCGGCATGGCCAACATGGGGCCGCAACATTGGCGCGGCGACCGCCAGGGCGACGAGGTCGATGCCTTCAACGCCTTCAACGTCGCCTTTCCCGGCCTGGTCGGCCGCGACGAGGGCGAGTTCTCCGCCGCCCAGATGCAGCAGTTCACCGACTTCGCCCTCCAGATCATCTATCCGCCGAACCCCATCCGGCTACTCGACAACAGCCGGCGGGCGGACGAGCTGGCGGGGTTCAACCGCTACTTCGGCGCCATCACCGACGGCGGCGTCAACTGCAACGGCTGTCACACACTCGACGCCGCCAACGGCTTCTTCGGCGGCGACGGCGGCTCGTCCGTCGAGGGCGAGACGCAGGAGTTCAAGATCCCGCACCTGCGCAACGTGTACCAGAAGGTCGGCATGTTCGGCCTCGCCAATACGCCAGGTCTGGACGGTAGCTTCGCCAACCTCGGCGACCAGGTGCGCGGCTTCGGCGTGCTGCACGACGGCGCCATCGACACCGTGCGGCGCTTCCTCAACCCCACCACGTTCACCCTGACCAGCACCGACCGCGACAACCTGCAGGCCCTGGTGATGGCCTTCGATACCGACCTGCCGCCGATGGTCGGCCAGCAGATCACCCGCACCAGCACCAACGGCGCGACCGTCGACCCGCGCATCAACGCGCTGCTCACCGCCGCGGCGACGCCCTTCGCCTCGAAGCTGCTCGGCCCCGGCGCCCAGCAGTGCGAGGTCATCGTCAAGGGCGCGGTCGCCGGCCAGGCGCGGGGCTATCTGCGCCAGAGCTCGGGCCAGTTCCGCAGCGACCGCGCGGTCGAGCCGCTGCTCACCGACGCCGCGCTGCGCACCGTCACCAACACCGCCGGACAGGAGCTCACCTGGACCTGCGTGCCCTTCGGCTCGGGCCTGCGCATGGGCGTCGATCGCGATCTCGACACCTACTTCGATCGCGACGAGGTCGACGGCGGCAGCGACCCCGCCGATCCGTTGTCGATCCCCGCCGGCACCACGGCGGTCCTGGTCTCGGCGCGCAAGGTGCTGATCAAGAACGTCTCGCCCGACGACGAGGCGAAGAACAAGATCGTCGTCCTGCTGAAGGACGCCGGCATCACCACGCCGGCGCCCGACAGCGCCAACGACCCGCGCTGCGGCGCCGCACCGAGCGGCACCGTCAAGGCCTCGCTGGCCATCTTCAGCCCCACCGCCGGCGAGCAGCACACCGCCGACCTGCCGTGCCAGAACTGGTCGCTGATCGGCAGCCCGTCCAACCCCAAGGGCTACAAGTACCGCGACGGCGAGCTCGACGACGGCACCGCCAAGGTGGTGATCTGGAAGAGCGGCTCGCGGCTGAAGGCCACCCTGCAGGGCAAAGGCCTGTCGGTGCTCGACTACGACCTGCAGGTCGGCGTGTCGCAGGGCGATGTTGCCGCCGTGCTGACCTCCGGCTCGACCGCCCTCTGCGGCAGTTGCGGGGCGTACAACGGCAACGACGGCAGCGACGGCAAGAAGTTCCTCGGCAAGAGCTGCCCGGCGCCGGTGACCTGCCCGGCGCCCTGAGCGGCGGGCGGCGCCGCGGCTCGTCTGCAG
>JBOHWA010000263.1:0-1524 GCA_050735855.1 Binatia bacterium | reverse complement strand
CGGCGAGGCTGACCCGAGCCTCAAACTGAGCCACTACCGTCGCGCGGGCGGTTGACTCGGGCGGTAGAGAGACGATGATCGGCAGCGCTCGGCATCGCCCGGGCAGGCACATGACGAGAGAGGCAGCGATGCGCACCGCACCCATCGATCAAGGAGTCCGCCAATGACCGCACCGCGCTCCGATGCGCTGGTCTTCTTCGGCGCCACCGGCGACCTGGCGTACAAGCAGATCTTCCCGTCGCTGCAGGCGATGATCCGCCGCGGCCACCTCAGCGTGCCGGTGATCGGCGTGGCCAAGGCCGGCTGGACCCTCGACCAGCTGCGCGACCGCGCCCGCAAGAGCCTGGCCGAGCACGGCGGCGTCGACGAGGCGGCGTTCACGACGCTGCTGTCGCTGCTGCGCTACGTCGACGGCGACTACAACGACGACGCCACCTTCACCGCGCTGCGCAAGGCGCTGGGCGACGCGACGCGGCCGGCCCACTACCTGGCGATCCCGCCCAGCATGTTCGCGACCGTGGTCGCCAAGCTCGGCAGCAGCGGCTGCGCGCAGAACGCGCGGGTGATCGTCGAGAAGCCGTTCGGCCACGATCTCGAGTCGGCCCAGGCGCTGAACGCCACCCTGCACAGCGTCTTTCCCGAGTCCTCGGTGTTCCGCATCGACCACTACCTGGGCAAGGAGGCGGTGCAGAACATCCTCTTCTTCCGCTTCGCCAACACCTTCCTGGAGCCGATCTGGAACCGCAACTACGTCGCCAGCGTGCAGATCACGATGGCCGAGAACTTCGGCGTCCAGGGGCGCGGCCGCTTCTACGACGAGACCGGGGCGATCCGCGACGTCGTGCAGAACCACATGCTGCAGGTGGTCGGCTTCCTCGCCATGGAGCCGCCGGCGCTCAGCTACCACGACGCCATCCGCGACGAACAGGTGCAGGTCTTCCGCAGCATCCCGCCCCTGGCGCCGGAGGACATGGTGCGCGGCCAGTTCAACGGCTACCGCCGCGAGCCCGGCGTCAAACCCGACTCGCAGGTGGAGACGTTCAGCGCCGTGCGCCTGAAGGTCGACTCCTGGCGCTGGGAGGGCGTGCCCTTCCTCATCCGCGCCGGCAAGAATCTGCCCGCCACGACCACCGAGGTGCTGGTCCAGTTGCGCCGGCCGCCGCTGGGCAAGCAGTTCCCGCTGTGCGGCAACTACGTGCGCTTCCGCCTCAGCCCCGAGCTCCAGATCGGCATCGGCGCGCAGGTCAAGAAGCCGGGCGAGGATCCGCAGACGCGGCTGATGCCGGTGGAACTGTCGGCCGTGCACGAGGCCGGCGGCGACGACATGGCGCCGTACGAGCGCCTGCTCGGCGACGCCATGGACGGCGACGGCACGCTGTTCGCGCGCCAGGACGGCGTCGAGGCCGCGTGGGAGATCGTCGACCCGGTCCTGAAGGCCCCGCCCGCCGTGCAGCCCTACGAGCCCGGCACCTGGGGCCCGGCCGACGCCGGCCGGCTGGCGGCCGACGTCGGCGGGTGGCACAC
>JBOHWA010000262.1:0-2922 GCA_050735855.1 Binatia bacterium | reverse complement strand
GTCCCGGCGCGGCCGGCGGCGGCGGCGCGCCGCTGCGCCGCCAGCGCAGCAGGGTGAACACGACGATCAGCGCGCCGATCGCCAGCCCGACGAACGGCGCCATCCAGGCGGTGAGGTTGAACCCCGTGGTGGTCGGCGAGGAGAGGAGCTTCTCGCCGTACTTGGTCTCGAAGTGGGCCAGGATGGCGGTCCGATCGAGGCCGAGGGCCATCTGCTCGCGAATCTCCTGGCGCAGCGGCAGGGCCGACGGACACTGCAGGTGATTGCAGCTGTGCACGGTGAGCCCGCAGCCGCACTGACAGGTGAGCGACTCCTCGATCTCCTGAAAGCTGACCGGCGGATCGGCCGCCCACGCCGGCGCGCAGAGTAGCGCGGCGAGCAGCAGCAGGCGCGGGCCGGTCACTGCTGCGCGCTTTCTTCCGCTCCACCGGCCGGCGCGTAGGCCGGCTCACGCGCCGCTATCGGCGCGGGCCACATCACCACGCCGGTGCCGATCGCCAGCACGATCCCGCCCCAGTACAGGAAGCCGATCAGCGGGTTGAGGTAGGCGAGGATGGTCGCCATGTGCGTGTCCTGATCGTAGCTGCCGAGCACCAGATAGAGATCCGACCCCAGCGTCGAGCGGATCGCCACCTCGGTCGTCGGCTGCTCGGGCTTCTTGTAGAAGCGCTTCTCCGGCTTGAGCGTATCGATCTGCTTGGCGCCGTCGAAGATGGCGATGTTGGCCATCAGGTAGGCGACGTGCGGCGTGTCGCGCTCCTCGAGCCCGATGTACTGCAGCGTATAGCCGCCGATGTCGAAGCGTTCGCCGGTGTTGAGCGTCACCTGGGTCTCCTGGCGGAAGAGCGAGGTGCCGGTGATGGCGACGAAGATCATGACGATGCCGATGTGGATGATGTAGCCGCCGTAGCGCCGGCGATTCTTGGCGATCAGGCGCACCAGCGCGAGCGGCGCCGCCTCGCCCATCATCGCCTGCCGCGCCCGCACGCCGCGGAAGAACTCCGCCACGATGGTCGAGAGGACGAAGAAGATCAGCGAGAAGGCGACCACGGCCCAGTAGTTGCGTCCGCCGGCGACGAAGCAGATGGCGCCGGCGCTGAGGCCGACCAGGACCGGCACGAGAAAGCTCTTCTTCAGATTCGTCCAGGTCGCCCGGCGCCAGGCGATCACCGGCCCGACGCCCATCAGAAAGAGCAGCGCCAGGCCGAGCGGCGCGTTCACCTTGTTGAAGAACGGCGGCCCGACGGTGATCTTCACGCCGCGCACCCACTCCGAGATGACCGGGAACATCGTGCCCCAGAACACCGCGAAGGCGATGCCGACCAGGATCAGGTTGTTGAACAGGAAGGCCGACTCGCGCGACAGCAGCGAATCGAGCTCGTTCTCGCTGCGCAGCATCGGCAGGCGCCAGATGAGCAGCGCGATCGACACGGTGAGGATCAGCGCGAGGAAGCCGAGGAAGAACGGGCCGAGGCCCGACTGGGTGAACGAGTGCACGGAGGAGATGACGCCACTGCGCGTGAGGAAGGTGCCGAAGATGGTGAGCGAGAAGGTCATGATGACCAGCACCATGTTCCAGACCTTCAGCATGTTCTTCTTTTCCTGGATCATCACCGAGTGCAGGAACGCGGTGGCGGTGAGCCAGGGCATGAAGGCGGCGTTCTCGACCGGATCCCAGGCCCAGTAGCCGCCCCAGCCGAGCACCTCGTAGGCCCACAGGGCGCCGAACAGGTTGCCGAGGCTGAGGAAGAACCAGGTGAACAGCGTCCAGCGCCGCGTCGAGCGGATCCACACGTCGCCCAGCTTGCCGGTCGCCAGCGCGGCGATGGCGAAGGCGAACGGCACGGTCATGCCGACGAAGCCCATGTAGAGCGACGGCGGGTGGATCGTCATCCAGTAGTTCTGCAGCAGCGGGTTGAGATCGCGCCCTTCCCTGGCCGCCACCGCCAGCGTCTCGAACGGCGGCGTGATGAAGGTCAGCAGAGAGAGGAAGAACAGCGCCACCGTCATCAGCGTCGCGGTGACGTAGGGCATCAGCTCGCGATTGCGGTGACGGTTCTGCAGCAGCACCACGGCGCTCATCGAGCTGAGGATCAGCAGCCAGAAGAGCAGCGAGCCCTTCTGCCCGCCCCAGAGCGCGGCGACGGTGTAGTACAGCGGCAGCGTGCTGCTGCTGTAGGCGGCGACGTATTCGATGCGGAAGTCGTGGATGACCAGCGCGTGCAGCAGGGTCGCGGCGGCGACCACGACGCAGCCCCAGACCGCCAGCGCGGCGTGCTCGGCGCTGGCGATGAACTCGCGCCGGCGCAGCCAAGCGCCGGCCAGCGACATGACGATGGCGTAGGCGGCGAGGACGAGCGCGACGTGAATCGCCAGCGGGCCGAGCTCGGTCATGCGCGCCTCAGTTGGCAGCCTGGCGGGCGCCGCCCTCGAGCTCGGGCTCGTATTTCGAGGGACAGCTGGTCATCACCTGCTGGGCCTGCAGGGTGCCGTCGACATAGCGCCCCTCGATGATCACGTCGCGCCCCTCGGCGAACATGTCCGGCACGACGCCGGTGAACGCGACCGGGATGGTGCCCTCGATCGGAACATGGTTGGGCCCCTGGAAGTCGCCGATGACGAACGTCATCTCGGTGCCCTTGGCAGAGGTCTGCTTGGTCAGCGAACCCTCCTGCACGCGCCCAGCGACGCGCACCCCCTGCCCGGCCAGCTCTTCCTTGCGCGGCATGAACTCCGCCAGGGTGAAGAAGTAGGTCGACGACTGCTGCAGGCCGGCGAACATCAGATACCCGATGGCCGCCGCGACCAGACACCCGCCGATCCCGAACTTGTAGGAACGCTTCATGCGACCCTCGAACGCTACGCGAATCGATCCAGTGCAGCAAGGCTGGAGGGCGGGCGTGCTCACGCACCGCCCTGGAG
>JBOHWA010000261.1:0-2084 GCA_050735855.1 Binatia bacterium | reverse complement strand
CACCGTGCTGGTGGCCGCGGCGAGGCTGGCCTGCGTCGCGGGCGCGAAGCCGAGGCCCTGGTGCAGCAGGAACTGCGCTGCCACCGAACTCAGGACCACCGCGACCAGCAGCGCGGCGAGCGGCGGGGCGAGGGTCGGCAGACCGCTGAGCACGGCCGGCGCAGTGAAGAGCGTGCCGACGGCCATGAAGTAGGTCGTGACCAGGAAGGCGCTCTCGACCTTGCGCAGCTGGCGCGCGGTGGCGACGGCGGCGCCGGCGAGGACGGAGGCGCAGAGCGCGGTGAGGGCGCCGGCGGTTGCGGCGGCGGACAGATTGGCGCCGGGCCCGACCACCACCACGATGCCGGCGATGCACAGCCCGATGGCGCAGCCGAGCGCCCAGTCGAAGCGCTCGCGCAGCAGCGTCGTCGCCAGCACGGCGGTCCAGATCGGGTACGTGCAGTGCAGCAGCGTGGCGAGGCCGGCGCCGGCGCTCTCGATGGCGCGGTAGTAGAGCAGGATCGCCGCGGCGCCGAGCAGGCCGCGCAGCAGCACGCGCGGCAACGGCCCGCGCGGGCGCAAGCTCTGCCCGCGCCCGACGGCGAGCAGCACCAGCAGCGAACCGAGAAAGCGCACGAACGCGACCTGGTCCGCCGCCATCGTCGCCGTCGCCGCCCGCACGCACACGGCCATAGCGCCAAACAACACCGAGCTGATCAGGATGACGCCGACCCCGCGCAACAGCACCGCCCGCCGGTCCAGCACCGGATGCACCAACTCAGCCATACCGAGTCCGTATCAGGCCCGCGCGAGCGGCCGCGACCCCGTTCAACGTTCGGCGCGAGGATATTCTGCCCGGGCCGCGCACCGCCGGAGGTGCCCGCGCTGCCCATCCTGCTCCCCCACACGCGCGCCCTGGAGGGCGCCGGTCCCTCGGCGCCGTGCCGGCGACATCCACCCTGCCCGCGGACGACGGCGGACCCCTGCCTGCGCGACACTGACGACTCAGGCCGCGCCCGATCTCGTCTGCTCCCACGGCCGCAGCCGCGGTACAACACGAGGAACATGTCGGCAGTATTCGACATACGGCTCGCCGAATCGCCCCTCGAGCTGCGGCTCCTCGACCAGCGGGATGTACACCAGGTTCATGGCGAGGAAACATGCCGCCCACCAGCCATGGGGAGCGGAGAGCAACACCAGCGCCTCGCCAAACAGCACCAGCACCACCCCCGAGATCATCGGATTGCGCACGTAGCGATACGGCCCGCGCACGACCAACTCGCGCGGCGGATCCCACGGGGCGAGGGTGCCGCGCCCCTCGGTCGCGAAACGGCGCAGCGAGGCGGCGAAGAAGACCAGCCCAAGCGCCAGCAGCCCCACACCGGCGACCTGCACCAGCCACTCCGCCGGTCCACTGCCGAGCGTGAGCCCGACATCGTAGCGCCGCGCGATCCAGCGCGGGACCAGCACGGTGACGGTGAACGGCAGGATCGCAATCGACAGCAGATGACGAAGCCACATCATCATGGCGTCCTCCGGTGCGGTGCGCTGGCGCTCACGCCATGCCCGCCCCAACGATCTGGCGGATCGGAATGTCGGTCGGGTCGAACTCCTCCAGGCAGAAGACGTTGATACCGAGGTGATCCGGCGTGACGCGCTTGCGATGGAACGGGTAGATGCCACAGACCTTGCAGAAGAAGTGGGCGCGCGGTCCTGGTGTGGAACTGGTACTCGGTGAGCGCGTCGCCGCCGGCCAGCAGCGTGAAGCGGCTCTCGTGCACCTTGACCATCAACGCGTTTTTCCGGCGGCAGATGGAACAGTCGCACGTCGTGAGCTCGGGGAAGTCGGTCTCGATCGCGAAGCGCACCGTCCCGCAGTGACAGCTGCCGGCGTACGTCCGTAGTGGTCGATGGCCCATGCAATGGTGCTCCTAGGTTGGCACGGCCGGATGGGTCAAGGCGGCGCTTCACACGGCGTTGGAAGGCCGCGCCGGGAAGGGGCTGTGCCGGCTTGCCCATAAAAGCGAAAGGCCGACCACGGATTGCGCGGATTGACGGATTTCACGGAGGGAACCCTCAGAAAATCCGTGTGATCGGCTCGTATC
>JBOHWA010000260.1:0-6518 GCA_050735855.1 Binatia bacterium | reverse complement strand
CGTCTGGCTGGCACTGCCGCGGAAGCTGGTGCCGGGGCCGAAGGTGCCGATGACGTCGTCGATGTTGAAGACCAGCGTGGCCGCCAGCACCGCGTCGGGTGCGGCGCCGTTCAGCGGGACGACGGGAAACTCGCCGATGCCGCGCTCTTCGGTGACGCCGATCTGCAGGCCGATCGACAAGGTCTGGTAGCCGGTGGGGAAATCGGGCACGCCGTCGAAGGCGGCGAGCATCGGGAAGCCGTCGACGATGGCGTCGAACTTGGCCCCCTGGTCGAGGCCGATGGTGACCGGCTCGGCGGCCGCCGGCGCGGCGGCGAGCAGCAGTGCCAGGACCGCCGCTTGCAGGGACTGTGGCATCGGGGCTCCAATCGAATGGTGCCGCGCGACCGGACGACGATCCCCGGGGGGGACCTGCGCCGTGCTGACAGCGCCCTCTGGCGAGGAGGGACCGCCGTTCCGATCGCGCGACGTCGTCAGGCGCTCACCAGGTCAGTTCGCGCACAGCGCCGGGTAGTCCGCCTCGAGGCCGACCGCCGTGATCAGCGCACAGGCGGGCGAGTACTCGGCGGCGACCAGCTCTGAGACCTTCTCGACGCTGGTGTTGGCGACGCACGTGGCGGTGTCGCCGAACGTCGCCGCCGCGCCGTCGCACGGGCTGTCGATCGCGGCGGGCGTCAGATCCGCGCACTTGCCGGCGATCCCCGACTGCAGCTGGGCGATCTTCTTGCCCACCTTCGAATCCGGGTTGCCCGGATCGAGCGCCGCGGCGCACTTGGTCGCCGCGCTGGTCAGCGGGTCGCCCGCACCGGCCGCCTTGAGGACGGCGTTGAAGCACTTGCTCAGCTCCTTGTGCAGCGTGGCGGAGAGCTTGACGCCACCCTGGGCGACCGCGGCCTGGCAGCCCTGCTGATCCTTGTCCCACACCGGCGGCTCGTTCGGCACGGTGGTGATGGTGAGGAAGGGCATGGCGGCGCCGCCGACACCGGCCGGGCCGGCGCCGCTGGCGCCCATGTTGTCGATCGAGGTGGCTGAGCCGGCGTCGTTGGTGGTGAAGACGATGCCCATGTGCGTGGCGCTGCCGTCGAGCAGCGTGCCGAGCGCGGCCTTGACGTCGACGTTGAACTGCAGCGGACCGCTGACCGCCAGCGTCGCGTCGGTGATGGTGCCGAGCGAGACGGTGCTGAGCACCGCCAGCGGCGCGCCCGCCACCTGGCCGAAGTCGGCCAGATCGATCGCGCCGTTGCCCGAGTAGCGGAAGAGCACGATGGTCGCGGCGGCGGTGCCGTCGAAGGACGTGCCCGGACCGAAGGTGCCGACCACGTCATCGATGTTGAAGGTCAGGACCGCGGTGTCGAGGTCGGCCGAGGTCAGCCCGGCGAGCGAGGCGAGCGGCAGCTCGACGATGCCGCGTTCCTCGGTCACGCCGGTCTGCAGGGCGACGGCGAGGGCGTTGCCGGGGAAATCGCCGACGCCATCCGGCGCGAGGCCCGGCGGCGGGAACGGAAAGCCGTCGAGGATGCCGTCGATGACGGTGCCGGCGGTCGTATCGTCGATGACGAAGGTGTCGGCCTGCGCGCTGCCTACAGCCAGCACACAGGCCAGGCCGATGGTCCCCAGAGCGCGGTGAATCGAGTGGTGCATCGCTACTCCCCTTTCCAGCGCCCGGGATGTCCGGGCGCAGCAGAGCCCCGCGCACCGAGTGGCGCGGAGACGAGTGGACGAGGGCTCTGGGCGAGTGACCGCGGGCCGTACCGTGACCGTGTGGGCGGTCAGGGCGGTGGTAGATCTTCGATGGGCAGAATGACGTGGCGCTTGCAGCGCCGGCACTTCAGCTCGACGCCCTGCGGCGTCCAGCGCGCCAGCAGGCTGCCGCAATCGCAGCGCACTTCGGCCGCGCCGGCCGCGCCGTCGGACGCCGCCGCGCCGCAGCCGGCGGCGTGGCGCAGTTCAGGACGCGGCGGCCGTGGCATTGCCGGATGGGATCCCGGGCCAGTTGGTCGCCTGGGCGATCTCGTAGAGCTCCAGCTCGGTGGGGTGGGTGAACGCCCCCTCGGGCAGCGTCCCGGTGCGCGCGTGCCCGGCGATGAACTCTTCCGATTTGGTCCAGGCGGTGAAGTGCGCTTTCGACTCCCACAGCGTCTGGATGATGTAGGGATCGTCGGCCTTCAACGGCCGCAGGACCGTGTTGGCGATGAACCCCGACATGCCGTCGACCAGCCGCGCGCGGCTGGCGAACAGCGCCTCGAACGCCGTCCTGTGGGCCGGCGCGACGAAAATGCGATTGGCGACCAGAATCATCGACTCCCCCTTGTCTGTCCGGTGTGGTGATGGGGCGGGCGTCGTGGCGCCGCACGCGTCGGCGGCGTCTTGCGCCGCGCGGCCATGGGCATTCGATATTGAGAATCATTTTCAAAGTCAAGAAGGAAACAAAGGCATGGCGCATCTGGGCTGCGCAAGCCGTGCCTCGAGGCGGCTTACGGAACGCGGTCGGCGGTCGCCGTGCCCCAGTCGCCGACGAGGTCGGCGGCGATCGTGGCGGCGGCCGATTGGTAGGCGGCGGGCAGGCTGGTCGTGCCGCGCGTCGCCACGGGTCCGGCGACGCGCCGGGTGGTCCAGAGGATCGCGCCGCTGCCGGGCGCGAGCAGCGTCGCATCGAGCGCGACGTCGACATAGGCGGGGAAGTCGTGGTCGGACGCCTCGTATTTCTCCAGGCTGAGGTAGAGGGCGGGGACCTCGAGGCCGGCGTGCTCGATCAGCGCGCGGGCCTCGGCCAGATCGCGCGGCGGGCGCCCACCGCTGGCGGCGGCGATGCGGTCGGCGTCGACGACGGCGATGCCGCGTGCCTGCAGCTGCGCCGCCACCGCCTGCATCAGCATCGCCGGCGCCTCTTGGCGCGTCTCCGCCACCCAGCTGTAGAAGGTGAAGATGCGCGTCACCGCGCTGCGGTCCGGTGGATCGTATGCCGGCAGCAGCGCGACACGCCGCACCAGGTCAGCGGGCGGCGGCGCCACCCGGCGCGCCGCGCAGCCGGCGAGCAGGGTGGTGAGGGCCAGAAGCGCAGCGACCTTCACGTTCCCGCTCTAGCAGAACCTGGAGGGCGCCGCTCCGTCGGCGCCGTGCTCGCGACGAGTGTCCCGCCACCTCCGCCCCCGGCGGCGACGGAGCGCCGCCCTCCAGTCGGGCTCGCCCGAAGCCTGGGGCCGGGCGGGAAGCGATACTTCCCGCCCGGCTCGGCCATCCTCAGTGATGATCCCCGTCCGCCGGGACGAACGTGACGGTGATGTCCTCGGACGTGGTGAACCCGGCGCTGGTGGTGGTCAGGCGCACGGTCAGATCGTACTCGCCGGACGGCTCCCCGCCGCCGGGGATGGCGAGTTGATACTCGGGATGGGTGTGGATCTCTGGTGTTGATCCGAGATCCAGCGTCTGTCCGGGGCTGTCGAGCGTCAGTTCGCCGACCCGCAGGCTGAGCGCATCGTCGATGGCGACGATCTCGAGGGTGACCGGGACGCCGTCGGGCAGGGTGAAGATCGGGTGCTCGCTGTCGTCCTCGGCGATCGGCGAGAAGCCGGGGTTGGTGTCGCTGAACAGGCGGGTGCCGCCCTCGCACTCGTCGCCGGTGCCGCCGACGCAATCGGCCAGCGGCAGTTCCTGCGTGCCGTCGAAGTCGAGCTTGCCGGTCAGCTGGCCGGCGCCATCGGTGGTCGAGCCGAGCTCGATCAAGCTGTGGGAACCGTGCTCCTCCTCCGCCGCGGCGACGCGGAAGAGCGTCTGGCTGTGCTCGTCGAGCGAACCGTCGGCGAAGACCAGGCCCAGGTTGGGGAAGATCGGCTCGCACTCCGGATCGGTGGGCGACGCCATGCAGCCCGGCGGGGTCTTCGGCGTGTTGAAGTCCAGGTTGGAGTCGGCCAGCAAGCGGGCGAGGTCGACGACGATGACCTGGTGCTCCGGGTTGAAGGCGTGGAAGTGGATGCGCGGCCGGTTGGGGCGGTCGCAGCTGGTCGGCGGCTGCGTCGACGAGGCGCCGTTGCAGCCGGTGCTGCCGAGGTGGACGCGGAACTTGTCGTCGGCGGTGTCGAGCTTGATGAACTTGTAGCCCGAGTTCCAGCTCCAGAACATCTCGGTGACGTTGAGCGGCGCGGCGGCCGTCGAGGCGTTGCCGTGGTTGAGATCGAAGGGCACGCCGAGGGTGAACTCGATGCCGGTGTAGACGCCGGACGGGACGCTGCCGCGCACCGTGGTGTTGAGCGCCGTGCTGCCGTTGCTGCAGGGGCCGGTGCCGTTCTCGAAGTCGAGCAGGGCCAGGTTGTCGCGCTGCCAGACGCCGTCCTGCTCGAGTTCGAGCGGGACCTCGTCGCCCTCGGGCGTCACCAGCGCGATATCGGACAGGTAGAAGCGCAGGTCGGACGGGATGAACTGCGAGGCGGCGGTGCCGATGTCGCTGTAGGCGGTGCCACAGGCGAACGGCAGATCGCCGACCTGCGCCTGCAGTTGCAGGGTGATCGGGCGGCGCGGGCAGCCGTCGAGCGAGTTGTTGACCGCGCTGATCAGCTCATTGATCGCCACGACGGAGTCGCCGTCAGCGTCGCCGATGCACTGGCCGTTGATGTCGAGGCCGGGGACCGACTCACCGTCGGCAAAGGCGGGGGCGGCCAGCAGGGCCGCCAGGGCGAGATTCAAAGCGAATGTCTTCATGTCTCCTCCAACTCCTTCAGTCAGACTGGCATTTGAAATTGTGTCAACGTGATCGATCAAAACCGCCACGAGACGGCGCCGCGCAGGCGGTAGTCCGGGACGATCTGTAGTTGGGTGTTGTTCTGCAGCACCGGCAGCTCGGCGGCGATCTCCATCGCCAGCTGGGTGCCCCAGGAAAAGCCGAAGTCCGGCCCGAGATAGAGCGCGGTGATGCCGGTGTCGCCGACGCGCTCCCCCTGCAGCGTGTCGGTGCCCTTGGTCTCGCCGCTGAGCAGAATCTGCGCCCGCAGGGCGTACGCCTGGCCGAACCAGTCGTCGCCGAGCAGCGCGTAGAGTCCGGGGCCGGCGTTGAAGAGCAGATCGTTGGCGTACTGGTAGCCGAAGGCGCCGACCGTGCGGGCGAGATACTGCACCGAGCCGCTGGCGAAGGCGCGCCGCCAGGTGGCGAAGGCCTGCGCCCCGACGATGCCGTCGACCGAGCCCGAGCCGAGCGCCAGGTCGTGCCCGTGGATGCCGCTCGGCACGCCGATCACGTGATGCGGACGCAGCTCCGGCGGCACGTGCCCCTGGACGAAGTGCTGGCGCGAGCAGGCGTTGGGGTCGGGGAAGGGGATGCACGGCTCGACGACCTCTTCGCCGAGCAGCGCCGGATCGCCGGTGGGGAACTTGAGACCGCCGAAGATCGTCAGGTGGGCGACGTGCGCGGTGTCGACGAAGGTCAGCGGCTTCCAGTGGGCGATCAACGACAGATCGCCGATGCCGCTGACCGTGCCGTCCATCACGCCGTCCGCCTGGAGGCGGCGATACGAGCGCGCGATGATCGGCAGGTTGAGCTGCAGGCCGGCGAGGGGAATGAAGTTGTAGCCGGCGAAGACCTGCGTGATCGAGCTGGCGATGCGCTCGCTGTAGGGATTGGTCTGCGTCTGCCCGTTGAGCTTGAGCGTGTGGAAGTAGGTGAACTGCTCGGCGACGCCGACCTTCACCCCGGTCTGGTCCTCGCGCTCCTCGCTGGTGGTGTAGATCGCGCACAGGTCGCAGGCCTGCGCCGCCGGGCGCAGCCCGGCCGTCATCGCCAGGGCGATGGCGATGGCGATCAGCGTGCGACGGCCGACCGCGTTCGGCCGCCGTCGCCGCGCGACGTCGCTCAAGCTGATTCTCCGCCGGCCCCGCCTGCCCGCGCAGGGCGAGGCCGTGCAGGGAAGGGCGCACCCCTCCCATCGATGATGTCCGCCGCGGCGCCGTCCACCAGGGCCGGCACGGCGCGCGACGATGCGAAGCCGGGGACGCGGGCGAGCCGCGGTCCCGACGCCTCAGGCGGCGCGGATCGGCGGCGGGGTGTCGGGCGGCTCGTTGAGGCGATCGCGCATGGTGCGGGCCTCGAGCGTGGCCGGCTCGACTGCTTGGACGACACGCCAGGGCAGGACGGCGGGCAGGATCATCGGTGCGACCGCCACCCCGGCGACGGCGCTGTGGTTGCCGCAGGGGGGGCGGGTCAGACGAACACCCTGGCGGTCCGCGCGCGCCGCCGCGGCGTGCTGCGCGGCCGGCACACCGTGGCAGGTCGGCTTCTTGGCCACCGTCTCGTGGCCGTGCGCCGCGGCCGGCTCGCCGTGCGTCGCATGCATCGGGCAGGCGGGCGGACAGAGCTGGCAGTCGCGACCCATCACCCGGGTGAGCGGCGCGGTGAGCAGCGCGATCGCCAGCGTGAGGGCCAGGCTGACCGCACGGCGCCAATGCTGCAGCGCCATTCCCCCTCGTCCGTCACGTTGCATCGATGCTCGAATTGTCACCAATCGTGCGGCTCAAAGTCAACCGAGTGGTAG
>JBOHWA010000259.1:0-5965 GCA_050735855.1 Binatia bacterium | reverse complement strand
CGGCGAGGCTGACCTGAGCCGTCGGGTGACCGGGATGGCGGCAGTCAGGAGGCGGAGGCGAGGAAGCGCCAGACGCGACGGACGCGCTGGTTGGCGGCATCGGCGATCCACATGGAGCCGTCGGTGTCGAAGATCACCGCCGACGGGCGGCGCAGCGAGGCGGTCGCCGCCGGGCCGCCGTCGCCGCCGTAGCCGGCCTGGCCGTCGCCGACGGCGGTGTGGATGATGCCGGCCGCGTCGACGCGCCGGATGACGTTGTTCAGGCTGTCGGCGATGTAGAGGTCGCCGTCGGGAGCGAAGCGCAGATCATAGGGCGTATCGAGCTGGGCGGCGGTCGCCGGGCCGCCGTCGCCGCTGTAGCCGCGCGCGCCGGTGCCGGCGACGGTCGTGATGATGCCGTCGGCGCCGAGGCGGCGGACGACGTGGTTGCGGGTCTCGGAGAAGTAGAGCGCGCCGTCGGGACCGAACTGCAGACGCGCCGGCCCGGCGAGCAGCGCGGCGGTGCCCGGACCGCCGTCGCCGCTGTAGCCGCGCGCGCCGGTGCCGGCGACGGTGGTGATGATACCGTCGGCATCGACGTAGCGGACGACGTGCTGGTCGACGTCGCTGACGAAGAAGCCGCCGGCGGCGTCGGGCAGGATGCCGAACGGCGTGGTCAGCTCGGCGGCGGTGGCCGGGCCGCCGTCGCCCGAGTAGCCGAACGACTGCGTCCCGGCGACGGTGAAGACGCGCTCGTCGGCGCCGACGCGGAAGACGACCGGGACATGGTCGCCGGCCAGATAGAGGTTGCCGCCGCCGTCGAGCTCGATGTCGCTGGTGTGGTGCAGCGGCGTCTCGCTGGCCAGCGCGCCGTCGACCGGGAAGTCTTCGATGTCCTGCAGCCCCATGATGCGCGTCACGGTCCCGTCGGCGTTCAGGCGCAGCAGCCGCAGGTTGTTCCAGTCGAGGATCAGGGCGCGGCCCTGGGCGTCGAAGGCGACGTCGATCGGGTAGTACAGCGAGGTCTGCAGCGCCGGACCGCCGTCGGCATCGAACTGCGCCCTGCCGGTGCCGGCGACGGTGCAGATGACGCCGTCCATCCCCTCGAGCGCGGCGCGCACCGCCTTGAGCAGCTCGTTGATCGGCACGCGCCCGTCGCCGTCGGTGTCCGCCGCCGGGCATTGGCTGAGCTCGCTGTTGCCGAGCGCGATGTTGACCACGCTGATGAGATCGCCGACCGAGACCACGCCGTCGCGGCCGCAGTCCGCGTTGCAGGCGCGCCCGGGCCCGGCGGTGGCGAGCATCAGCAGCGTCGCCCCGACGGCGGAGAGCAGGCCGCGCACTACTTCACCGGCCCACCGGCGACCGATTGGGGGCCGCCGTAGGCGACGACGCCCTCTGCCAGATCGACCGTCAGGTCGCCGCCGACGGCCCAGATGCCGTCGTCGGCGTCGATCCACACGGCGTGGAAGTCGCGCAGCGCCGGGTCGTCGCCGGCGTCGACCAGTTCCCAGCCGGAGGACGAGCGCACGGCGACCGCCAGCCCGTTGCCGACCGCGACCGCGTCACCGCTCGGCGGCACGAAGACCCCGTTCAACTGTGGCGTACCGCCCGGCCGCCGGGAGAGGAAGGAGCCGTCGCCCTGGCGCTCGAGCAGCACGCCGTCGAGGAAGAAGCCGCCGACCACCGCGAGCACTGAGCCGCCGCCGTGCACGGTGAACAGGTAACGCGACACGCCGCTGTCCTGCACCGACCAGGCCTCGCCGTCGAAATGCAGCACGGTGCCACCCTCGCCGACCGCGTACACGTCGTTCGCCGCGCGGCCCCACACTTTGTTGAGCGGCCCCACCGGATCCGGCGGGGTCAGGCCGGAGAGGTCGACCGCCGTCCAGTCGATACCGTCGAAGCGCCAGATGACGCCGGCGCCGGCCTGGTTGGCGCCGACGGCCCACAGCGCGTTCGCCGCCGCGCCCCAGATACCGAAGAGCTGGGCATCGCCGGGGGTGGTGTGGCGCGTGAAGCGCTTGGTCGCCGGATCGAGCTGCAGGATCAGGCCGCCGGCACCGGCCAGGTAGAAATCGCCGTCGATCGGCGTCACCGAGATCCACCACAGCGTGCCGCTGGCATTGGTGTCGAGGCGCGTCCAGCCGCCGCCGTCGTAGTGCAGCACCAGCGGGCCGCGGCCATCCTCGGGATCGGCGCCGACGGCGAAGACGTCGTTGGGCGCCCGGCCGGCGATGCCGAGCACCGCGCCGGGCAGGTTCTCGAGCACCGGCTCGAGCGTGCCGCGCGGCGGGCGGTCGTCGACCGTGCACATCAGGTCGCGCGCGACGCATGCCTCGGCGCGATGGCAGGCGATGCAGGTGGCCTTGTCGTTGAAGCGCACGGCGCGCGACGGCGCATCGACCCACTGCCAGGCCCAATCGCCGTCGGCGGGATCGAAGCCCGGCGCCTGCTTGCGCATGGCGCGCCAGATGAGCAGCTCGTCGTCGTTGGCGCAGTCGAGGCCGTCGTACTCCTCCTTGACCACGATACTGCCGACCGGCAGCGGATTTTCCAGGTCGAGGTACGGCTGCGCGGCGATCTGGTTGGCCAGCACGCGGATCATCACGCCGCCGTGCTCGATGCTGAAGCGGCAGGCGCGCACTTCGACGAAGGTGTCGCGGTAGTCGGCCGGGAAGATCGGTTCGAGCGGGCAGCCGGTGAGCGCGGCGTTGACGCCGGCGATGAGCTCGTTGACGCTGACGCGCTGGTCGGCGTTGCGGTCGAAGGCGGTACACTCGCTGGCCGGCGCGTTGCCGAGCGCGATGTTGACGCCGCGGATGAGGTTGTTGACGCTCACCCGCCCGCTGCCGCTGCAGTCGCCCGGACAGACCGCGCCGGCAGCCGCGGCGAGCAGCAGCGCGGCGAACAACGCGGGTACAGCGACGCGGAGACGAACCATTGTGGGATGCGTGCAGGAAAACAGATCAACAACGGATTCAACGGATCAAACGGATTTGGCCGACTTCAAGATGCTCTGAGATCAGAATCCTGAATCCGTTCAATCCGGCAATCCGCCAGATCCGTTGTTCGGTTTCTCTTCATCTCGAGCAGCGTCCGTCAGCGCTTGACCCGGCGGAAGCGGCTGTTGAACGTATCGGCGATGATCAGGTCGCCGTTCGGATCGAAGGCGACGCCGAACGGCCGGTTGAGCTTGGCCTCGACCGCCGCGCCGCCGTCCCCGGCGTAGCCGTTCTCGCCCGTGCCGGCGACCGTCGTGATGATCCCGGTGGTCAGGTCGATCATGCGCACCCGGTTGTTGTCGGTGTCGGCGAAGTAGAGGTTGCCGTCGGGGCCGATCTCGATGTCGCCGGGATAGCTGAGCTGCGCCTCGGTCGCCGGGCCGCCGTCGCCGCCGAAGCCCTTGTCGCCGGTGCCGGCGATGGTGGTGACGACGCCGTTCTTGAACACGCCCGGATCGCTGAACACCACCTGCCGGATGCGGTTGTTGTTGGTGTCGGCGAAGTACAGCGTGCCGTCGGGGCCGAGGGCGATGCCGCCCGACGGCTCGGGGTTGCCGCCGGCCGGGAAACGCAGCTGGGTGGCGAGGGCGGGGCCGTCGCCGTTGAAGCCGGCGGTTCCGGTGCCGACGACGGTATCGACGATCGCCGCGCCGCGCTCCGGATCGAAGCCATAGAGCACGCGGATGCGCTGGTTGCGCTGATCGATCAGGAACAGGTTGCCGGCGCCGTCGAGGACGAAGTGCGGCGGCTGGTTGACGCGCGCCGCCGAGGCGGGGCCGCCGTCGCCCATGAAGGCGGCGCCGGCGCCGAGCAGCACGCGCACGCGACCGTCGGAGACGTTGATCTGGCGGATCTTGTGGTTGTGCCAGGCGGCGACGATCAGATCGCCGTTGGCCAGCTCCTGGATGTCGGTCGGGTGGTTGAGGTCGACGGTGAAAGGGTCGGCCCCGGCCGGCGTGTTGTCGCTCAGATCCTTCGGGCCGTCGCCGACGAAGTCGGTGCCCATGATGGTGACGATGGTGTCGTCGGAGAGGATCTCGCGCACGCGATGGTTGTTCCAATCGAGGAACACGCGGCGCCCGGCGGGTGTGAACTCGATGTCGAACGGCCAGTACAGGGACGTGTGCAGGCGATCCTGGCCGTCGCCCGAGAAGCTGCTGCCGCCGGTGCCGGCGTAGGTGCAGATCGAGCCGGCCTCGTCGGTGCAGGGGATGATCTCCGGCGGCGGGGTCGGACGCGGGGTCGGCGGCGGCGGCAGGTCGACGCCGGTGACCTCGCGGATGCGGTGGTTGTGCGTGTCGGCGATGTACAGGGTGCCGTTCGGCGCCAGCTCGACGCCGTACGGCCGATTGAGCTGGGCCTCGGCCGCGGGGCCGCCGTCGCCGGCGAAGCCGCGCACGCCGTTGCCAGCGTACGTGGACAGGGTGCCGTCGGGGGCGACGACGCGCACCCGGTTGTTGCCGGTGTCGGCGATGTACAGGGTGCCGTTCGCCGCGATGGCGACGTCGCTCGGCGTGTTGAGCTGCGCCGCCAGCCCCGGGCCGCCGTCGCCGCTGAAGCCCGGCTCGCCGGTGCCGACGATGGTGGTGATGACGCCGAGCTCGTCGATCCTGCGGATCTTGTGATTGCCGGTGTCGGCGACGTAGATGCGGTTGCGGTCGTCGATGGCGATGCGGCTCGCCGGCGGTGCCGCCTGGCCCTTGGGGCCGTTGAGCTGCGCCGCCAGCGCCGGGCCGCCGTCGCCGTCGTCGCCGGGCGTGCCGGTGCCGGCGATGGTGTAGATCGTCCCGTCGGGCTCGAGCTGGCGCAGGCGGTAGTTGGCCTGGTCGGCGATGATGATGTTGCCGTTGGTGTCGACCACCACCGCGCTGGGCAGGTCGAGGAAGGCGGCATTGCCGGGGCCGCCGTCGCCGCCGAACGAGCGCGCACCGGTGCCGGCCAGGTTGGTCACCGTACCGGGTGCGCCGTCGGGCAGCACGTCGATCTTCTTGACCAGGCTGTTGTGCCAGGCGGAGACGATCATGTCGCCGGCGGCGTCGAAGCAGATGTTGGTCGGATGGTTGAAGTCGATGGTCTTCGGATCGTCGCCGCTGCCGTCGCCGAGATAGCCGGAGCCGGCGAAGGTCTCGAGGATGCCGCCCTTGATGCGGCGGATGCGGTGATTGTTCCAGTCGATGATGTAGACCAGGCCGTCGGGCCCGTAGGTCACGTCCTGCGGCAGATAGAGCAGCGTCTCGAGCGGCGGGCCGTCGTCGTTCAGCCCCGCGATGCCGTTGCCGGCGATGGTGTTGATGATCGGCGCCGGGCAGCCGTCGAGCGCCGACTTGACCGCGCGCAACAGCTCGTCGATCGAGACGGTGCCGTCGCCGTTCACGTCGCAGACGGCGCACTCCCTGGTCGGGGTGACGTCGAGCGCGATGCTGACGCTGCGCATGAGCTCGTTGATGCCGACCGCGCCGTCGCCGTTGCAGTCGCCGGGGCAGGCCAGCGCCGGGGCGGCGAGCAGCAGCACCAGCGCGACGACGCTCAGGCCGCGCGAGGCGCCGCCACACGCGGCGATACGATCATTCTGGCTCATGCACTGACCTCCCCCGCCCAGCGATTCACCATCCCGTCGATGCGGCCGTCCAGCGGCGCGGTAGCGGACAAGTCGACAGGCTGCAGATGGTTCGAGGCGGCGATTTTCCACACTATGTGTGTGCAACGCGTTGGGTCAAGGCGGTTGCACCCGATTGCCCCGATGAGGCTTGCCTGACCCGATGGCCTCACGTAGCGTCGCAGGAGTCGATGCGCGCGCCGAGCAATCGCACCCCATTCGGCGCCACCGGCGCGGCGCTCCTGTTGCTCGTCAGCGCCGGCGTGGCGCACGCCCACGGCGTCCGCCTGCCGTTCGCCGACTGGGGCGGCTTTGCGCCCGACGTGGCGCGCTGCCAGCGCGTCATCGCGCGCGCCGGCGCGCAGTGCGCCAGCCAGGCCTGGGC
>JBOHWA010000258.1:0-7908 GCA_050735855.1 Binatia bacterium | reverse complement strand
ACGCCACCCAACCCCCGGCGCCGCGGGCCCGGCGCCCGCCAGGGGCCCCATGCGACCGCTGACGCTCAAACTGCCCCCCACCCTCTGGGCCGCGCTCGAGCAGCGGCGGGCGGAGACCGGGGAGTCGGTCGAGCACCTCGTGCGCGCTGCGTTGGCGGACTATCTGGAGGTGGAGCACCAGACGTTGTTCCAGGTCTCGACCGCCGGGGCGCTGGTGGAAGGGATCTACCGCGGGGCGGTGACCGTCGGGCATCTGAAGGAGCACGGCAACTTCGGCCTCGGCACGTTCGAGGACATCGACGGCGAGCTGGTGCTGGTCGACGGCCATGCCTACCAGGTGCGCGCCGACGGCGGCTGCGACGAGGTCGCCGACGCGACCGCCAGCCCGTTCGCCATCGTCACCCACTTCCAGCCGACCGAGCACTTCGTCGTCGCCGACTGTGCCGACCTTGCGGCGCTGACGGCGCAGATCGACCAACGGCGCGCGTCGGAGAACGTCTTCTATGCCATGCGCGTCGACGGCCGCTTCTCGCTGCTGCACACGCGCGCCATGTGCCGCACGGCGGAGGGGGTGCCGCTGGTCGTCGCCGCGGCGCACCAGCCGGAGTTCGATCTGCGCGACGTCCAGGCGACGCTGGTCGGCTTCTGGACGCCGGCATACGCCAAGAACGTCGGCATCCCCGGCTACCACCTGCATGCGGTGACCGACGACCGCCGTGCCGGCGGCCATGTGCTCGACTGCCGCGGCCGCGATCTGCGCGTCCAGATCCAACCGCTCTCCGAACTGCGCGTCGCGCTGCCGTCGACGCGCGAGTTTCTGCACGCCGACCTGACGCGCGACCCAACCGCCGATCTCGACCGCGCGGAGCGGTAGGCTCTGCGGAGGCGGCGCTGCACGCCGCACATTTCGAGCGGGCGAGCCGCCCGCGCTCCCGGCGCGGAGCGCCGCGGCCCAATGTATCGCCCAACCTCAGTTCGCGAACCGGGCGGGGATCGCCGAGCGAGAAGTAGGATGCGCACGTTGGGAGCGCGGGCGGCCCGCCCGCTCTTCGCCGCGCACGGCGCGGCGCCGCATGCGCAGGGCCACGGGCGCCATCCGGAGCCTGGAAAGCCGCGCGGCGTGCATGGTACCTCTCGCGCATGTCGCGTCTGGGCGTCGCGCTCGCACTATTGTTGGTCACGACCGCTGCCGCCGCCGAGCTGAAGCCCGGCGACGTGCTCGGCCCCGACAACTGGGAGCAGGCGCGCGGCCTGTTGCCGGACGAGTTCCTCGCCGCCTATCAACGCGGCGACTTCCGCCATCCGGTCGGCGCGTTCACGCTCGAGCAGATCGGCGACGATCCGGTCTTCAGCGCGGCGATGCACGCCAACCGCGGCCGCTACGGGCTCGACGCGCAGGGCTCGATCATCGACCTGCAGACCGGCGCGCCGCCGGACTATGTCTACGCCTGGCCGTTTCCCGACATCGACGCTGCCGACCCGCAGGCGGCGATGAAGATCGTCTGGAACTACTTCTACACGCTCTACTACGGCGGCAACGGCCACTACCGCGCCGATCTGCTCTGGGTGTCGCGCAAGGGCCTCGATCGCTCGATCGAGGTCGACACCATGGTCAAGCACTACGACGGTCAGCATCCGCGCTTCCGCGAGGCGGAGGCGGATCGCGCGCTGCTCACCCAGACGCTCGCCGATGTGCGCCACCCCGCCGATGTCGCCGGCATCGTCTCGCTCGCCTGGCGCTACCGCGGCGCTGATCAGCGCGACTCGCTGTGGACCTTCGTCCCGGCGCTGCGCCGCGTGCGCCAGGTGTCGCCGGCCAACCGCTCCGACGGCTTCCTGGGCTCCGATCTCACCCAGGACGACGGCACCTACTTCGAAGGCAAGGTCGAGGACTTCACCTGGCGGCTGGTCGGCGAGCAGGACCTGCTGGCGCTGTTCGACAAGCCGTCCTTCGACCGCGCCGCCGACCTCGAGCGTCTGCCGGAGGGTGGTTGGCGCATGCGCATCCCGGGCGGCGCGCGCGTCGGCTTCCAGGTCCCCGGCTGGCCGGGCGCGCCATGGTGCCCGGTGCAGGAGGTGCTGGTGCGCCGCCCGCACTGGGTGATCGAGGCGGTGCCGAAGGATCCGTACTATCTCTTCGGCAAGATCGTACTGCGCTTCGACAAACAGCTGTACATGGGCAGCTACAGCTCGAAGTACGACTGGCAGGGCAACCTGGTCGGCTCCTACTCGGCCATCCGCACCAACATCGTGAAGGCCGCCCCCGGCGAGCTCTGGGGCTGGGCCGGCGGCGCCGTCGCCGTGGCGCTCAACTGGAAGCTCGACCGCGCCACCACCGCCGGCATCGTCGCCGGCACCAACGTCCCGGCCGACTCGCGCATCCCGCTCTCCCCCAATCTCTTCTCGCTCCAACGGCTGATGGAGAAGGGCCGCTGAGCTCGGGGTGCTCATCGCGTGCCCGGCGCCGAGGGCCCGGCGCCCTCCACTGCCGACAGCGACAACCCTCCAGTCCGCGTTAGGGTATCTCCCAGCTTACGAGTGGGCTGCCCGCGTGGTCTAAATCGCCTCCATGACCCGACGGTTGACGTGCAGGGCGTATCTCGGATGGTGTCTGGCGGCGGTGGGCGCGGCGATCTCGGCCGCGCCAGCGCAGGGTGGATTCGCGACGTTCGAGACGGGGCAGGTGCGGCCGCTGGCGCTCTCGCCGGACGGCACGCGATTGTTCGCGCTCAACACGCCGGACAACCGGCTCGAGATCTTCGCGGTCAGCGGCGGCGCGCTGTCGCATGTCAGCTCGGTTGCGGTCGGCCTCGAGCCGATCGCGGTGGCGGCGCACACGAACAGCGAGGTGTGGGTCGTCAACCACCTGTCGGACAGCGTCAGCATCGTCGACGTGGCGTCCGCACCCCCGCGCGTCGTGCGCACGCTGCTGGTCGGCGACGAGCCGCGCGACATCGTCTTCGCCGGCGCCGCCTTCAATCGCGCCTTCATCACCACCGCACGCCGCGGCCAGCATCTCCCGGCCTCGGTGCCGCCGCTGTTCACGACCAAGAGCACGCCGCGCGCCCTGGTCTGGGTGTTCGACGCCGCCGACCCGGGACCCAGCCTCGGCGGCGACCCGGAGACGATCATCGAGCTGTTCGGCGATACGCCGCGCGCCCTGGCGGCGACGCCGGACGGCGGCACGGTCTACGCTGCGATCTTCCATTCGGGCAACCAGACGGCGGCGGTCAGCGAAGGCGCCGTGTGCGACGGCGGCGCGGGCGCCGGCGTGTGCGGCATCGACGGCGTGCACGTGCCCGGCGGCCTCGCCGGCGACCAGGTTCCCGGCGGCCTGCCGGCGCCCAACGGGGCCGAGACCGGCCTCATCGTCAAGTTCGACAACACCAGCGGCCTCTGGACCGACGAGCTCGACCGCAACTGGACCAACGCGGTGCGCTTCGATCTCCCGGATCTCGACGTGTTCGCGATCGACGCCGTGTCGGCGACGCCAGCGCAGACGGCGTCGTTCGCCCATGTCGGGACGGTGCTCTTCAACCTGGCCGTCCATCCGACCAACGGCCACCTCTACGTGAGCAACACCGAGGCCCGCAACGAGGTCCGCTTCGAGGGTCCGGGCAGCTCGTCGACGACGGTGCGCGGACACCTGCACGAGGCGCGCATCAGCGTCATCGACGGCGCCAGCGTCCTGCCGCGGCACCTCAACAAGCACATCGCCGCGCTGCCGCAGGGCTATCGAACCGTGCCCATGCCCGCGGCAGTCGAGGACGACAGCCTTTCCACGCCGCTCGGCATGGCGATCGCCAGCGACGGCACGCTCTATGTCGCGGCGTTCGGCTCGAGCAAGGTGGGCATCTTCTCCAGCGCTGAACTGGACGACGATAGCTTCACGCCGGACGCGACCACGCACGTCGCGGTGACCGGCGGCGGGCCGTCGGGGCTCGCTCTGGACGAGCCCAACGACCGGCTCTACGTGCTCACCCGCTTCGACAATGCCGTCAAGGTGATCGACACGATCGGCCGCACCGAGATCGCCCAGCATGCGCTGCACAACCCCGAGCCGCCGGCCGTCGTCGCCGGCCGCCCGTTCCTCTACGACGCGCGCTTCACCTCGAGCAACGGTGAGGCGTCCTGCGCCAGTTGCCACGTCTTCGGCGATTTCGACAGCCTCGGGTGGGATCTGGGCAACCCCGACGACGGCGGCGTGACGGTCAATGGGGTGACCTTCGATCCCTTGAAGGGGCCGATGACGACGCAGACCCTGCGCGGTCTGGCCGACCACGGCCCCATGCACTGGCGCGGCGACCGCGCCGGCCCGGCGTTCCCCGACGATCCGCCGGGACTCACCGAGCAGCTCGCGTTCGAGGCCTTCAACGTCGCCTTCGCCGGCCTGCTGGGGCGCGACGAAGGCGCGCTCTCCGCCCCCGAGATGACCGCCTTTGCGCAGTTCGCCGGGCAGATCCTGTCACCACCGAATCCGGTCCGCGCGCTCTCGAATCAGCTCGTCACGGCGCAGGCGAACGGCCGTCAGACGTTCTTCGAGGTCGGTTCGACGGCCGGCCTCACCTGCAACGCGTGTCACGCCCTGAGCCCGATCGCCGGCCAGTTCGGCACCAATGGCCAGACGACCTTCGATATGGAGCCGCAGCCGATGAAGGTCGCGCATCTGCGCAACGCGTACCAGAAGGTCGGCATGTTCGGCATGCCCGACGTGGCGTTCCTCCACGTGCCGCTGGCCAACCGGCCGCCGCAGGGCGACCAGATCCGCGGCTTTGGCTTCATGCACGACGGCAGCATCGACACGCTCTTCAGCTTCCTGCACGCCACCGTGTTTGCGCTCTCCGAGTTGCAGCGCGAGGAGCTCGAGCAGTTCATTCTCGCCTTCGACACGACCTTTGCCCCGATCGTCGGCCAGCAGGTGACGCTCAGCGGCGCCAACGGCGCCACCGTCGGGGCGCGGATCGATCTGATGATCGAGCGCGCGATGACCGACTTCGATCTGGTCGACCAACCGGGGGCCAGGGAGTGCGACCTGGTGGTCAAAGGCACCGTCGCCGACGAGGCGCGCGGTTACCTGATGGACGGAGCGACGGGGGAGTTTCGCAGCGATCGACTCGCCGAGCCGACGCTGACCGATGCACAGCTGCGCGCCGTTGCCGCCAGCGCGGGGCAGGAGCTCACCTACACCTGCGCGCCACCCGGTTCGGGCCTGCGCATGGGGCTCGATCGCGACGACGACAGCTTTCTCGATCGCGACGAGATCGATGCCGACAGCGATCCCGCCGACTCGGGAAGCATTCCCGGTGGGGGACCGACGCCGACGCGCACCCCGACCGCGGTCCCGACGCCGACCCCTGGCCTGTGCAGCAGCAGTCCGCAATTGTGTCGCGCGGCCGGCGTGAGCTCGTTCCGGGTCCGGGCCGAGGCCGGCAAGAAACAGCTGATCTGGAAGTGGAAGGGGGCGCAAACGGACATCGGCGCCTTCGGCGACCCGGCCTTCGGCGCGACGGCTTACGCGCTGTGCGTGTATACCGGGCCGAGCCTGATCGCAGAGATGCGCGTGCCCGCGCAGGGCCTGTGCGCCGGCAAGCCGTGCTGGACGGCGTCGCAGACCGGATTCAAGTATCGCGACCGCACGCTGAGCCAGGACGCCACGGAGCGCGTGCGGCTCAGGGCGGGCGCTGCCGGCAAGGCGAAGATTCTCGTCGCGGGCCGCGGCGGCGGCCTGCCGCTGCTGCCGCTGCCGCCGTTGGGGCTCACCTTGCCTGTCAGCGTCCAGTTGCAGAACAGCGAGTCCGAGTGCTGGTCGGCCGCGTACAACGCCGCACGCGTGAACACGGCCCAACAGTTCAAGGCGTTTCAGTGACGCGGTTCGTTCTGTTCGACCGTCAACAGTCACGTCCTTGCTCAGAAAAGGGAGCCGAGCGTTCAAGCTGCCACCGTCGGCGACATCGAGGGTCCCTTCCCCCGCAAGGGGGGAAGGGACCTTGGGATCAGCGGCTGGGGATCGACAGCCAGGCGCACCCGCCGCGACGAATTGGGAGTTCTGGAGCAACACCTGGTCGCGCCGCGCTCCCTAACGACCGCGGCGCGGTGACGGGGGCGCTCGGCTGAGGCGTGTGGCGCGGCGCAGGCGGGCGGCGAGGAAGTCGACGAATGCGCCGACGCGGCGCGGCACGTGCTGGCGGCTCGGCAGCACCACGTGGGCGGTGAAGGCGGGGAGGCGCTCGCGCGGCAGGACCGGCGCCAGGGTGCCGGCGCGCAGGTCGTCGCCGACCAGGTAGGACGGCAGCGCGCCGATGCCGAGCCCGCAACGCGCCGCCGCGTGCAGCATCCCCAGATCATCGCTGACCAGGCACGCGGGCACGTCGACCACCTGCCGGCGCGCGCCGCCGAACATCCAGCGACTGCGCAGTCCGAAGGTCTCCGTCACCAGACACTTCCGCGTTGCGAGGTCGGCGACCGTCGCGGGCGTTCCATGACGGGCGAGGTATGCCGGTGCGGCGCAGAGGACGAAGTGCTCGCGCGATAGGAGTCGGCACGCGAGGGTCGAGTCCGGCAGCGGCCCGAGCCGGACGACGAGATCGAGCGGTTCGCCGACGACGTCGGCGCGCGTACCGGTGAGCACCATCTCGAGCCGGAGGTCGGGGAACGACGCGAGGAAGTCCGGCACCAGCGGCGCGATGCGCGTGCGCGCATACGTCGGCGGGGCAGAGAGGCGAATGGCGCCGCGCATCGCGCGGTGCGTCTCCGCGACGGCCGCGTCGGCGTCGCGCGCCAGAGCGATGATCGCCGCGCAGCGTTGGAAGTACGCCCGTCCGGCCGCCGTCAGACGGATCTTTCGCGTCGTGCGCTCGAGCAGCCGCGCCCCGAGGCGCGCCTCGAGTGCCGCCAGGTGCCGGGTCACCGTCGGCTGGGATCGTGCCAGTCGCTGTGCCGCGGCGGAAAGGCTCCCGGCCTCGACCACCGCGACAAACATTTCGATGTCCCGCATGTCCGCCACGCGCGGAGTAATCCATACGCGGTCGCGTTCGCCAAACGACGCCGAGTCATACGCCCAGCGTATGACTCAAATCCGCGGCGACGGATTGCCTGCGGCCGCCGGGCGGGGCATCGAGGAGCGCATGCCCACGCACATCCGCGTCACCGGCGTCGCGACCGGCGTCGCGACGATCACCCTCGCCCGCCCGGAGAAGAAGAACGCACTGTCGATCGCTCTGCGCGACGAGGTGAGCGACGCCGTGGCGGCGCTCGGGCGCGATGCGGCCGTCAAGGCGATCGTCATCACCGGCGCCGGGGACTTCTTCTCGGCCGGCTTCGACCTGAAGGAGTTCCGCGACCTCACCGACGCGGAGCACGCCAGGCGGCTGTGGGGCTCGAGCGATCGCTTCCACCACGCGGTACTGGCCTGTCCGCTGCCGACGATCGCGGCTGTCAACGGTCCGGCGCTGGCAGGTGGATTCGACCTCGCCATCCTGTGCGATCTGCGCATCGCGGCCACGACCGCGTCGTTCGCGCATCCGGAGATCGCCTTCGGCGACATCGTGTACGGCCCCCTGCACGAGCTCGTCGGCGGCGCGGTGGCACGTGAGCTGGCACTCACCGGCCGATCGATCAGCGCCGCGGAAGCGCTCGCGCTTCACCTCGTCTCGGCGGTCGTAGCGCCGGAGGAGTTGCCTGCCGAGGTGGAGCGTTGGACCGGACAGATCCTGCTGGCACCGCGCGAACTGCTCCTGCGCACCAAGCAGAAGATCATCCGGCGCGCGGGCGCGCATCCGGCGGCGACGCTGGACCTCTGAGGAGCGAGGCTCTCCGCCGCGAGAACAGTAAGCAAACAACGGATTTCACGGATTGAGCGGATTTCGAGCCCTACTCCGTGAAAAAATCCGCTCAATCCGTGTAATCCGT
>JBOHWA010000257.1:0-3691 GCA_050735855.1 Binatia bacterium | reverse complement strand
GGTTGGGCGACAAAGCCGGGGTGATCGTCTTCCAGTTCCCGCCCCAGCGCGTCGTCGAGCTCGGCGGCGCCGAGCCGTTCGCCGAGCGTCTGTACGCCTTCCTCGCCGAGTTGCCGCGCGGGCTGGTCTACGCCGTCGAGCTGCGCAACGTCGAGCTGCTCACCCCGACGTACGGCGAGGCCCTGGCGTCGGCGCGCGCCTGCCACTGCGTCAACGTGCACCCCAACATGCCACCGCCGGACGCGCAGGCCGACCTCTTCGACGCCGCCGCGGCGCCCGCCCTGGTGGTGCGCTGGATGCTGGGGCACGGCTTCGCCTACGAGCAGGCGCGCCAGCGCTACGCCCCGTTCGACCGGCTGGTCGACGAGGACCCCACCAGCCGCCGCCAGATCGCCGACCTCTGCCGCCGCAGCGCCGCGCGCGGCCGCCCGGTCTACGTCACGATCAACAACAAGGCGGAGGGGTCGGCGCCGCGCTCGGTGGTGGCGCTGACGAGGGAGCTGTTGAACGGTGCGCGTTGAGCGTTCGGCGTTCCCCGTCCCACCCCCTTCTTCAACGCCAAACGCACAACGCGCAACGCCCAACGTCCCCCCATTGAGATGGCTTGACACGCTCGCTAGGTACAAGGTTAGGTCGCCGTTCCGAGTCGCAAACCACAGCCGGGGAAAGCCTCTCGGAAGGGGAAAAAGCGGCGACGCGAGGAGTCAAGCTCATGACGTGGAAAGAAGTGCTGGCCGACGCGATGCCGGCCGATTGGGCGCGCGAGATCGACGTCTTCGAGACCCAGATTCAGCTCAAGAAACAGGGCAAGGTCTCCGATACCGTCTTCGCCGAGACCCGCCTGCGCCGCGGCACCTACGGCCAGCGGTACGACAACGGCCAGCGCCACGACGGGGCCGGCACCAAAACGCTGGCGTACCCCTCGGGCCCGCTGCTCAAGGGCCCGGAGACCCTGTGGGATGCGCCCGGCATGCAGCGCATCAAGATCCCCTTCGGCGGCATGACGCCGGATCAGATGGACGTGCTCGCCGACCTCGCCGAGGAGTACTCCGACGCCATCTGCCATGTCACCACCCGGCAGGACTTCCAGCTGCACTTCATCCATATCGAGGACACGCCCGACATCATGCGGCGCCTCGCCGCCGTCGGCATCACCACCCGCGAGGCCTGCGGCAACTCGGTGCGCAACGTCACCGCCTGCCCGCTCGCCGGCGTCTGCCGCGACGAAGCGTTCGACGTCTCGCCCTATGCGCACACCATCATGCGCTTCCTCCTCGGCCATCCCGACACGCAGGACTTCGGGCGCAAGTTCAAGGTCGCGCTGTCGGGCTGCCGCCAGCACGCCTGCGGCCTGCTGTTCATGCACGACCTGGGGCTGCTCGCGGTGACGCGCACGGTCGACGGGACGGTGCAGCGCGGCTTCGAGGTGGTGGTCGGCGGCGGCCTCGGCGCCGTGCCGCACCAGGCCAAGCTGTTCGACGACTTCGTGCCGGAAGGCGAGATCCTGCCACTGGCGCAGGCGATCTCGCGCGTCTTCGCCCGCCTCGGCGAGAAGCGCAATCGCGCCCGCGCGCGCATCAAGTTCCTCATCAAGCAGCTCGGCATCGACGAGTTCCGCCGCCTCGTCCTCGAGGAGCGCGCGACGCTGCCCGAGGATCCGCGCTGGACCGCCTACCTCGCCGAGCTGCCCGAGCAGTTCGAATCGCCCTCGCGGCCGGGCGCGGCGCTCAACGGCGCGGCGCAGCCCGAGGGCTTCGCGGCCTGGCACCAGTCGAACGCCTATCAACAGCGCCAGCCCGGCTACAGCGTGGTCACCGTCGCCCTGCCCCTCGGCGACCTGACGGCGCGCCAGATGCGCCAGCTCGGCGACATCGCGCGCCGCTACGTCGGCGACACGGTGCGCACCACGGTCGAGCAGAACATCGTCCTGCGCTGGGTGCGCGACGCGGATCTGCCGGCGGTCTTCCGCGCGCTCACGGCGGTCGGCCTCGGCGAGCCGGGCGCGCAGACGGTGGTCGACATCACCACCTGCCCGGGCACCGACACCTGCAAGCTCGGCATCGCCTCGTCGCGCGGCCTGGCCGGTGAGCTGCGCGACCGCCTGCTGGCCAAGGGCACCGAGCTCGACGCCGCGGTGCGCGGCCTGCACATCAAGATCAGCGGCTGCTTCAACTCCTGCGGCCAGCATCACATCGCCGACCTCGGCTTCTACGGCGTCAGCCGCAACATCGGCGGCTATCAGGTGCCGCACTTCCAGGTGGTCCTGGGCGGCACGTGGGCCGACAACGCCGGCAGCTACGGGCTGCCGATCGGCGCCATCCCGTCGAAGAACATCCCGCTGGTGGTCGACCGCCTCAGCGAGCGCTACGTGCACGGGCGCCAGGGCGAGGAGACGTTCCAGGATTTCTGCCAGCGCGTCGGCAAGAAGGCGCTGAAGGGCATGCTGGACGAGTTCAGCAAGGTCCCGGCGCACGATGCCGACCCGAGCTACTACTCCGACTGGGGCGATCCGCGCGAGTTCACCACCGGGGACATGGGCACCGGCGAGTGCGCCGGCGAGGTCGTGTCGCTGACCGAGTTCGACCTCGCCGAGGCCGAGCGCGGCGTCTTCGAAGCACAGCTGCTGCTCGAAGCCGGCGAACCGGCGAAGGCCGACGAGACCGCCTACCACGCCATGCTGCAGGCGGCGAAGGCGCTGCTGCGCACGCAGCTGCCGGACGTCGGTGACGCGCCCGATCGCATCGTGCAGGAGTTCAGGACGCGCTTCGCCGAGACCAACCTGTTCGACAAGGAGTTCGCCAGCGGCAAGTTCGCGCAGTATCTGCTGCGCCGGCACGACGGCGGAGCGCGCGCGGCGACGCTCGAGGCGGCGCACCAGATGATCGAGGAGGCGTCGCTGTTCGTCGAGGCCGGTCACGCCTGCCACATGCGCCTGGCACAGCAGAAGGCGCCGGCCGCCCCGGCCGCCCAGTTGATCGGCCTGGAGACCCTGGCCTAGATGGGCGCGCCGATCGAGGGATTGCAGCGCATCGGGTTGAAAGTCTTCGCCAGCGACGACAGCTCCGTACGCGCCCGCGAGGTGGTGCCGGTCTTCCACCGCTGGATCCAGACGCGGGCGCTCGACGGCCTGCTGCTGGTCGACGTCGCCGACTACGCCCACGTGCCGGAGGGGCCGGGCGCGGTGCTGATCGCGCACGAGGGCAACTTCAGCATCGACCTGGCCGAGCAGCGCCTCGGCCTGCTCTTCTATCGCAAGACCGCCGCCGCCGGGTCGTTGGGCGAGCGCCTGCGCCAGCTCGCGCGCACCACGCTGCACGCGGCACGACTGCTCGAGCAGGAGGCGGCCCTCGCCGGCCGTCTGCGCTTCCGCGGCGAGGCGCTCGAGCTGTTCGCCAACGACCGCCTGCTGGCGCCGAACGACGCGACCACGCGCGCGGCCTTCGCGCCCGCCCTGCGCGAGCTGCTGGCGACGTTGTACGGCCCGGTCGAATGCCGGGTCGACACCACGGCGAACGATGTGCGCGACCGCTTCGGGCTGCACATCACAGCGCCGCAGCCCGTCAGCGTCACCGATCTGCTCACCCGCCTCGCCTAGAAGGAGTCGGCGGGCGCCCCGCCGCGCTTCCACACCTGCGCTAGTGTCCCGTCCCCGAAGTTCGCTACCTATCTCGGCGGCCCTCGACGCCCCTGG
>JBOHWA010000256.1:0-2026 GCA_050735855.1 Binatia bacterium | reverse complement strand
CGTCTACCCCCTGGACTACGGCTTCATCCCCGAGTCGATCGGCGCCGATGGCGACCCGCTCGACGCGATGGTGCTCGTCAGCGAGCCGACCTTCCCCGGCTGCTGGATCGAGGTCAAGCCGATCGCGCTTTTCCGTATGCACGACGACAAGGGCTCCGATGACAAGGTCATCTGCGTCCCCGTCAGCGATCCCAACTGGAACTACTTCGAGTCGTTGAACGACGTCTCAAAGCAGCTCCAGGACGAGATCTCGCACTTCTTCGCGATTTACAAGGACCTCGAACAGAAGACCGTCAAGGTTGAAGGCTGGTTCGGTGTCATGGAGGCCTGGAAGGCCATCGAAGAGGCACACGGTCGCTGGAACGCTGAGCACCCCGAGGGGTAGTTCGGCGCTCCGGCCCTAGGCCGCTGTCAGCACGAGCGCAGCTCGAGTACTCGGATAGACCTCGACATGTGAGGTAGGAAGTTCAAAACGCCCCCTTGCGCGGGCGACGATGTCGTGCGCCAACCAGTTGGAGTGTTCTGGCGCGTGGGTCGAAATGATCAACTCGTCAGCCGGGAACGTGTGCAGCACGTCCTCGATCGCCTGAAGTGGATCTTCGTCGCCCACCAGGCCCGTCGCGTCGACTCCACGGAGGCGCAACTTGTCGACGCACTCGCAGAGCCTGAGCTCTGCGTTGTGCACGGCCGGATCAACGTCGCTGAAAAGGTGGCGCAGGCGCGAGTTCAGCGCCGGCGCCACGACGAGGACTTCTGATTCGCGGGTTAGACCGCGTCGCGAGTGTTCGCTCACGAGATCGTGCAGCTCGCTGCCGCGGCTTGTCTCGTTGGCGACCACCAGGATTCGGTGGACGCCGTCGTATGTGTTGGTGGTTGCTTGCATTTCGGGCCTTTCTGTCGGGTGATCAGGAGGCGAGTGCTTTGAGCTCGGCTGCCTTGCCGGTGCAGTCGTAGAAGCCGGATGCGGTGGTGGAGCTGTTGGTTGCTGTTGTGGTGCTCGCGGTGGTGGTGCTGAGCGTCACCGCTTTGCAGACCTCGGCCACAGCCGCCATTGCCGAGGTGCTTCCGGCGCGGCCGTCATTGCCCATTCCCTGGCCGCTGGAGCCGGTCACGAAGTAGGTGAGCCTGCCGTCGGCGACGGCATCTGCGAGCCAGGAGATCGAGACGGTGCTCTCGCGCCCGGAGAAGCCGCCGATGCCTGCGACCTGCGCGCCGGACCTGGAGATCGAGGACGAGGCCGTCATCTGACTCTCGACGCCGATAGTTCCGCCGCCGTTGGCGTTGCTGTAGGCGATCGCGGCGGTCAGCTGCGTGTTGTTGCCGCCGCCGAACATTCCTCCACCACCACCGCCGCCCATGCCGCCGCCGGGTGCGCCGGTCGGACGCGTGCCCATCGGCGGACCACCCGCCTGCGGGGTGCCAGATTGCGTGGTGCTGGCGCCGGGCGGAGGCCCGCCGAAGTTTCCACGGCCACCGGCGCCGCGGGCGCCGCCGCCGCCCATGCCGGAGCCGGCAGCTGCCGAAGCCGAACCTCCCGCGGGGAATGTGCCGCTCGTTGCGTGGCCCAATGTCTGCACCGACCAGATGGCCGGGGCGACGAGCAACGCCATGACGGCAGCCACCAGGGCTGCATCACGGATACGGGGCTCGGCGCCGCCGAAGATGATCGCCGCAGCAGATCCAAGGACGATCAGCGCGAGCGGCGCCTGCCAAGCCGACAGGTTTCCGCCGGAGGCGTTCTGGAGGACCCACAAGGTGCTGACGAGTCCGGCCACGAGGCCGCCTGCGAGCCAGTACCTACGAACGTTGTCGCTGGGCTCTGCGGAGTCCTTCCGCGTGAAGGCTCCGATGCCACCACCGACGAGCATCGCCGTGAACGGCGCCAGCTGCGACGAGTAGTACGGGTGGAATATTCCGCTCGCGAAGCTGAATGCGACAGCGATCGTGACGAAGCTTCCACCGACCGCGATGATCCAGCCGGTGTTGGCGTTCGACGGGCGAAGCCGCGAGAAGAACGCAACTCCTG
>JBOHWA010000255.1:0-7311 GCA_050735855.1 Binatia bacterium | reverse complement strand
GCCCTGCGGAGCGTCCAGCTCGGCTAAGCGGGCGGGATGCCGCCCGGCGCGTGGCCGCCCGGGCGCGGCGGGCGGCGGTTCCAGAAATAGTTCCAGGCGTCGTTGGTCGTGTAGCCGATCGTGAATGTCCCCGGCGTGCCGCCGGCGGCCAGGTGGCGGGTCAGGTTCTCGTGGATGCGGGTCTGCGGGCAGTCGAAGCAGACGTGCTCGCGCTCGGCCGCCGTGCCGTCACGGCGCGCGTAGAAGCGCCGCGCGGTGCGCAAGCGCGGCCCGTTCCAGACGGCGCCGAAGCCGTTCGCCGCGACGTCCTCGGGGCGCAGGCCGAGCGTGCCCATGTCGTCCTCGCGGTAGAAGGTCCCGTTGCACGGCGCGACGCCGCCGTCGTTGTTGACCACGGCGATCGCCCACAGCGAGATGCACGGCAGCGGCTGCGGGTCGACGCAGAAGTTCCATTCGCCGTGCACATCCCAGTCCGGTCCCGGCACGGTGCCCTTGAACACCAGCAGGCCCATCCCCAGCTCGGCCGCCATGGCGCCCACCGCGCGGTAGTCGTCGAGGTTGTGCGGGAAGACGTGGAACTCCCAGTTGACCGCCGGCGTCGTCGACCCGAGGCGCCGTTTGGCCTCGATGACCAGGCGGCAGTTGGCCAGCACGGTCTGCAGATCGCCGCGCACGCGGTAGCGCTCGTAGGTCGCCTGGCGGGCGCCGTCGATCGACACGGTCAGGGTCGTCAGCCCGCTGCGCACCAGGCGCTCGGCGCGCCGCGCGTCGAACGGCAGGCTGAAGTTCGTGTTCACCTTGGTCGAGATGCCGCGCGCCGTCGCGGCGGCGATCATCTCGTAGATGTGGGGGCTGAGCAGCGGCTCGCCCCAGTTGAACGCCTCGACCTCGAACAGCGAGCCGCCCAGCTCGCGCAGCAACCCGTGGTACAGCTCGAGTGGCATGGCCGAGTGGCTCCGCCCCTGCCCACCGGCGCCGGTGAAGCAGCCCGGGCAGCGCAGGTTGCACGCGTTCATCGGCTCGATGATCAGCTTGTAGGGCTGCGACCACAGGCGCGTGCGCTTCCAGTGGTGCTCGAGCCGGTTGAGGTAGAGGTTGGCGAGGCGGCGCGGTGTCGGCCGATAGCCGGCGAACGCCGGCGGCGCGAGCAGGTGACGCAGCCAGGCCCACTTGCTGGCACGCGCGTCGTACAGCCGCCGCAGAGCGGAAATCCCAAACCACCGCATGGCTGGTACAGACTGCTTCCCTCATCGCGACGGTAGGCGGCGGCCGTCCGCGATGTCAACGATAGATGCTGCGGCGATCGATGCGGCGTCCGTCGCGCCATTTGTTCGTGGACAAGGCGGAGCGCGATCGTCTACGGCAGTGGTGGGCAGGGCGATCGAACTCGAGTCGCCGTTCGTCACGATCGAAAAGGGGGGAGCCATGAGCGAACACGTGTGTGCATGGGCCGCACGCTGGGGCGTTCTGCGTCCCGGCGTGGTCAGCGACCTCGGTCGCGCCGCCTGGTTTCTTGTCGTCGTGCTGCTGGCTGCGCTGGCGCCGCCGCGGCGCGTGGTCGCGGATCCGCCGCCCGTGGTGTGGATGTTGGGCGACAGCGTCACGTACGACACCAGCCCGCAGGTGGCTGCGCAGGCGCCGCAGTGGAGCGTCGTCAACTACGGCCTGGGGGGAGAGACGTCGCTGCAGGGGCTGACGCGCGCGGCGAGCCTGCTCGCCAGCCACGCCGCCCCGGATCTGGTCGTCATCACCTACGGGACGAACGATCTGGTCCTGGAGCTGACGGCCAACCCAAACTACCCGGACTGGACGGCGATTCGGGACAACGTCTTCGCGATCGCCTCGCTCTTCGAAGCGGCCGGCACGACGGTGGTGGTCGGCCAACCGGTGGGCGTCGTCCCGGTCGGGCCGGAGCATCCCGCCTGGGCGACGATCGAGTGGTTCAATCAGCGCTTCGATCCGTTGCGCGCGGCGCTGATCGGCGCCGGGTATCCAGCCGTCGACCTGCGTGTCTTCGACGTTGCGGACTGGCGGGACGCATTCCATCCCAGCCTCGCCGCGCATCAGACCACGATCGCGCCGCGCATCATCCGCACCGTGCAGGCGGTCTTGTCGGGGCAGCCGACCGCGGTGGCGTCGGTGAACCTGGCCGGCGCCCAGGTGACGGGCTGGGCGCGCTCCGGCGATCTGTTCTTCGTCGGCGCCCAGGCGAATGCCAGCCAGGAGCTGGTCGCCATCGACGTGAGCAGCCCGACCGCGCCGCGCACGCGTTGGATGGCGGAGCTGGGGACGGACGTCAACGCGATCGCCGTGCAGGCCCCGTATCTGTTCGTGGCGACGGACGACGACGACGCGGAGCTGATGGTCCTCGATCTGGACACCGGCGCCGTCGTCGGTGGGTACGACGTGGTGGGCGACACCGACGCGATTGCCGTCGGATTCTATGGCTACCTGTTGCTGACCACGAGCGACAACCGGCTCCTGCTGCTCGACATCACCAACCCGACGGCTCCCACCCTGTTCCAGACCATCTCGATCGCCCCGGCCGCGCCGCTGTGGCGACCGTTTGCGTTCTCGACGCCGTATGCCGCGGGCGGTTCCATCCTCGCCGTTGCGCGCGGCAGCGCCGACCCGGCGTTGACGGTGTTGCTCGCCACCGCCGCGACCGACCAGTTCCTGGTGGTCGCCAACCTGCGCGACCAGCTGACCTTCCCCGACGCCAACGGCGACGGCGTGTGGCACCTGTCGTGCCTGGGCGACTCCAACACCTGGGCCGGCTTCTATGGCAGCTGGTGCAACGGCCTCGCCGGCGGCGGGCCGGCGGGCATCTGGAACGACACGTTCGCGGTGACCAACTACGGCGAGCTCGGTGCGCAGGTCGCCAACTACAGCCCCAACTCGACGCACGGCCCGTCGCAGCTGCAGGAGGTCCTCGCCGCCGGTGACAGCGACGCGGTGGTGCTGGCGTTCGGCACCAACGACTTGTCCGAGGTCCAGGGGAACAAGAATCCCTGGCAGACCCTCGCGGCATACATCGACCTGGCCGGCGATGCCGAAGCGGCGGGGCTGACCGTATTCGTCGCGCTGACGCCACCGATCATTGGCAATGCGGCGGCCAACGCCAAGATCGACGCGCTGAACGTGCTCATCGAGTTGGTCTTCCCGTCCGCGCACGTGCTCGACTTCCATACCGGCTTCGACGCCCGGCATATCCTCGGCGATGGCGTGCACATGAACAGCGAAGGACATACCAAGCGCACGGTGCGCGCCAAGCATCGCCTGGCGGTCGGGGCGGCGATCTCGACGGCGCAGATCCACGCCGGCGAGCTGATCGTCGAGGGCATCGACGACGCGCGCAACATCCTCGGCGTCGCGTACGCCGCGGGCGCGTTCACCCTCGTCGACTCGACGACGCACGCGATCGTGCCCGGACCCGGTTGCCAGAACAGCGGCGCCCCGTTCGCCGCAACCTGTACGGGGACGGTGACCCACATCGTGGTCGAAGCCGGCGGCGGTGACGACGACGTGGTCATCATGGGCACCGTGGCCGCGACGGTCTTCGCCGGTGACGGCAACGACGTGGTCACCGGCGGCAAGAAGGCCGACGTGCTCGATGGACAGGCGGGCAACGATACGGTGAACGGCGCTGGCGGCCACGACACGATCGACGGCGGTCTGGGGAACGACGCCCTCAACGGCGGCGACGGCAACGACCTGTTGCTCAGCAGCCTGGGCAACGATCAACTGCACGGCAACGTCGGCACCGACACGGCCGACTACCGCGCCCACTTCCTGCTGCCGGTGACGGTGACGCGCGACAACGTCGCCAACGACGGCGGCCCGGGCGAGACCGACAACGTCTTCAACGACATCGAGGTGGTGACCCTGCCCTGATCCGTACCGGTCCCCGGGCGGCTCGGCCGCCGCTCGGGGACTGAACCTTGACTTCAAAAGAACCCAGCCGCTAACGTCCCGCGGAACTACTCGACCAAGGGGAGGGCGGTACTCTCATGGCGGCGGGGGCGGTGGTTCTCAACACCAAAGTGTTGGTCCTCAATCGGCACTATCTGCCGGTCCACGTGACCTCGGTGCGGCGGGCGTTCTCGCTGCTGTATCAGGGCCTGGCCGAGGCGGTCGACGCGCAGTACCGGACCTTCGACTTCGAGAGCTGGAGCGCGCTGTCGGCCACCGTGCACGACGATACCATCGGCCTGGTCGGCCGGGTGATGCGCGTGCCGCGGGTGATCCTGCTGCTGACCTACGACCGCGTGCCGCGCCGCCAGGTGCGCTTCAACCGCTTCAACGTCTATGCCCGCGACCGCAACGTCTGCCAGTACTGCGGCCGTCGTTTCGCGCGCTCCGAGCTGAACCTCGACCATGTCATTCCGCGCTCGCAGGGCGGTCTCTCGACCTGGGAGAACATCGTCTGCTCGTGCCACGCCTGCAACCGCGTCAAGGGCGGCCACACGCCCAGGGAGGCGGGCATGAAACTGCTGCGCCCGGCGCGGCGGCCGGAGTGGACGCCGTTCATGCTCGAGACCTTCAGCCTGCGCCGCTACCGCGAGTGGCTGCCGTTCCTGTCGACGGTCGACGCGGCGTATTGGAACACCGAGCTGCAGCCCTGACGGCAGCCAAGGGCGAGGCCGCCTCGCTGCCGCCCTCCAGCCGATCGGCTCGCCCCTCAACCAGTACTTGAAGTCGTGGGGCACCATTTGTGGTAGGTCGCGAGGCGATTTCTCCACAACATCTCGTGGGTTCTTCCTTGACAGCGTTGATCCGGCTATGCGATAGGTCCCCCACACTTGGGCGGTGGGTGGTGCTGGTATGAGGATCAAACAGCTTGAGCTAGTGGGCTTCAAGTCCTTCCCGCAACGAACGATTCTCACTTTTCCGCGTGGCGTCACCGGGGTGGTCGGGCCGAACGGCTGCGGCAAATCCAATGTGGTCGACGCCATCCGCTGGGTGCTGGGTGAACAGAGCCCCAAGCAGCTGCGCGGCGACGGCATGGAATCGGTCGTCTTCAACGGCAACGAGAAGCTGTCGCCGTTGGGGATGGCGGAGGTGTCGCTCACCTTCGACAACGACGCGCCGCTGGCGCCGCCGACCGATCTCGACCTCGAGCTGTCGACCCTGCCGGCGCACATCCGCGAGATGGCGGAGATCACGGTCTCGCGGCGCTACTTCCGCTCCGGCGAGTCCGAGTACTTCATCAACCGCACCGCCTGCCGGCTGAAAGACATCACCGAGCTCTTCCTCGGCACCGGCGTCGGCTCGAAGGCCTACGCGATCATCGAGCAGGGCCGCGTCGAGCAGCTGATCAACGCCAAGCCGGAAGATCGCCGCCTTTTCATTGAAGAGGCGGCGGGCACGACGCTGTACCGCAGCCGCAAGCTGGCCGCCGAGCGCAAGATGGAGCGCACGCGCGAGAACCTGTCGCGGGTCAACGACATCCTGCGCGAGATCGACCGCCAGGCGCAGTACCTCGAGCGGCAGGCGAAGAAGGCGGAGGTTCACAAGCGCCTGGTCGGCGAGCTGCGCGAGGTCGAGCTGCGCGTCGCCAGCCGCCACTGGCAGGCGCTGCAGGGCGAGCTGGCCGAGCTCGACGCCGCCCGCACCCGGCTGGCCACCGAGGAAGAGTCGCTGCGCAGCGCGCTGACCGAGAACCAGGAGCGCCAGGAGGCCGCCGCCGCGGCGCTGACCGCCGCCGAGCAGCATCACGCCGCCGTGCGCGAGCAGCTGGCGGTGCTCGAGGCGGAGCGCGCCAGCGTGCGCCAGCGCATCGCCATGCTGGGCGAGCAGCGGGCCGACCGCGAGCGGCGCCACGCGCGGCTCGGGGAAGATCTCGAGAGCACACGGGCGGCGCTGGAGAGCGGCGGCGGCAAGTTGCGCCAGGCCGATCGCGAGCGCGAGGCGTCGGTGCAGTACCTGCTCTTCGACGAGGGCGAGCTGCGCACGCGCGGCGAGGAGCTCAGCGCGGCGCGCGCCGCGCTCACCACCGTGCAGGCGGCGCTCGAGGCGGCCAAGAGCGCGCTGCTCGAGCACGTGTCGCGCGAGGTCGAGGCGCGCAACGCCGCGGCGGCGCTGCTGCGCCGGCGCGACGAGGTCGCGCGCCAGCTCGACAAGCTGCGCATCGAGGAGAGCGCGCTCGAGCTGCGCGGCAACGAGATCGAAGCGCAGTTGATGGCGCGGCGGGCCGATCTCGACCGGCTGCGCGGCGAGCTGGCGACCACCACCGACGAGCAGGAGGCGCGCACCAACGAGCTGCGCGCGCTGGCCGAGACCCGCCGGCGCTGGGAGCGCGAGTCGCTCGAGGTCGAGGGCACGCTGATGCAGGCGCGCTCGCGGCTTGAATCGCTGGAGCAGATCCAGTCGAACTACGAGGGCTTCGACCGCGGCGTGCGCGCCATCATGCGCGCCGAGCAGCATGCCGACGGCGTATTCGGGGTCGTCGCCGACGTCATCGACATCCCGCAGGAGTACGAGCGCGCCGTCGCGGCGGCGCTCGGCGATCGCCTGCAGTACGTCATCGTGCGCGGCGAGGACGAGGGCGCCGACGCCGTCCAGCGCCTGCGCCAGGACTCGTCGGGCCGCAGCAGCTTCATTCCGCTGAATCCGCGCGTCCCCGATCTCAGCGAGATCGCCAAGCTGAACGGCACGTCGCGCCGCCTGATGGACCTGGTCAAGGTCGACGCGCGCTATGCGTCGGTGGCCGCCTCGCTGCTCGGCGAAGTGGTGCTGGTGCCCGATCTCGCCTCGGCGATCAGCCTGTGGCGCAAGAACGGGATCAATATGACCCTGGTGACGCCGGAGGGCGATGTCCTCGACCCGTCGGGCGTCATCACCGGCGGCAGCGACCGGCCGATCGAGGAAGAGATCCTCGCCCGCCGGCGCGAGATCGAGGAGCTGCGCGCCACCGCCGAGGCGGGCAGCGCCCGCCTGACGGACTCGCGCGCCGAGCTGGCGCAGGTGACGCTGGCGATCGACTCCGCCGAGGATCGGGTCAAGGCGCTCGGGCAGGGTGCGCACGAGCTGACGCTGCAGATCGTCTCGGCCGAGAAGGACGTCGAGCGCCTCGAGATCGAGCGCCCCCAGTGCCAGAGCCGGCGCGACGTGGTGCGCTACGAGATCGAGACCCTAGCGACCGAGGCGCGCGTCGCCGCCGACGAGGATGCCGAGTTGCGCGTCCGCTCGAGCGCGCTGGCGGAGCAGCACCAGGGGCTCGAGCAGGGCGTCACCGCGCGGCGCCTCGAGACCGACGAGGCGGCCGAGCGCAGCGAGGCACTGGGCGCCGAGGTGACGGCGATCCGCATC
>JBOHWA010000254.1:0-1552 GCA_050735855.1 Binatia bacterium | reverse complement strand
CAGCGTCACCACGCCGGGCCGATCGAAGCGTTCACCGCCGGGTTCAACGATCCGAGCTTCGATGAGACCCACTGGGCGGCGCTGGCGGCCAGCTCGGTCGGCGTCGCGCACCACGTCGAGCGCTTTGACCTCGAGCGCGTCCTGCCCGAGGTGCCGAGCATCCTCGGCACCCTCGACGAGCCGCTCGGCGACGCCTCGTACGTGCCGACGTTCCTGCTCTCGCGCTTCGCCCGCCAGCGCGTCACCGTGGCGCTCGGCGGCGACGGCGGCGACGAGCTGCTGGCCGGCTATCCGACCTTCCAGGCGCTCAAGCTGATCCGCTACTACGCCATCTTCCCGAGCGAGCTGCGCGCCCTCATCCACCGCGTCGCCGCGCGCCTGCCGGTGTCGCTCGCCAACATCAGCTTCGACTTCCAGATCAAGCAGATGCTGCGCGGCGCCGGGGTCGCCTCCGAGGTCATGTTCTTCCTCTGGATGGGCTCCTTCACCGAAGCGGAGAAACGCAGCCTGCTGATGCCCGGCCTGCGCGCGCGGCTGCGCAACGGCAACCCGTTCGAGGACGTCCTGGAGCACATCAAGCGCAGCAACCTGAAGAACGATCTCGAGCGCACGCTGTACCTGTGCGCCAAGCTCTATCTGCAGGACGACATCCTGGTGAAGGTCGACCGCGCCAGCATGGCCAACTCGCTCGAAGTGCGGGCGCCGTTTCTCGACCACACGCTGGTCGAGTTCATCGCCCGGCTGCCGGTGCGCCTCAAGCTGCGCCGGCTGCAGACCAAGTACCTGCTCAAGCGCGCCGTCACCGGCCTGCTGCCACCCCGATTGGTGCAGCGCAAGAAGAAGGGCTTCGGCATGCCGGTCGGCCGCTGGATCAACGGCGCGCTCGGCCCGCTGGTCGACGACGCGCTGTCGCCCGAGCGCCTGCGCCGCGAGGAACTCTTCGATCCCGGCTTCGTCGCCGGCCTGCTCGCCGAGCACCGCGCCGGCACGCGCGACAACCGCAAGCTGCTGTGGACGCTGTTCAGCTTCCAGACCTGGCGACAGCAATGGGGCGTCTAGCCGAGTTCCTCTACGCGCAGCCCGCGCCGGCTCCCTCGGGCCCGCGCACGGTGATCGGCTGGGGGCTCGGGGCGGCGGCGGTCGCCTACCTGCTGACCCTGCCGCCGTCGCTCAACCCGACCGACGAGAGCGTCATCCTCTACGGCGCCAAGCGGGTGCTGCAGGGCCAGGCGCTCTACCGCGACTTCTTCGAGTTCCTCACCCCGGGCGCCTTCTACTTCTACGCGCTGGCCTACGCCGTCGGCGGGGTCTCGATCACCAGCGCGCAGGTGGCCACCGCGCTGCTCAACGGCGTGACGGTGGCATGCATCTTCTTTCTCACGCTGCGTGTCGCCGCCGTCGCCGAGGCCGTGCTCGCCGCGCTGCTCGTCGTCGCCATCTGCGTGCCGGTGTGGAACATGGCGAGCCACCATTGGATCGCCACCGCGCTCGGCGCGGCGACCGCCGCCGTGCTGCTGGCGCCGCGCTGGCAGGGCTCGCGGCGCGCCCGCCC
>JBOHWA010000253.1:0-3643 GCA_050735855.1 Binatia bacterium | reverse complement strand
GGACAGGATGGGGGGTCCGGTGGACGGCAAGCGTTGCCGCTCGAGCACCCCCCCATCCTGTCCTTCCCCCGCAAGGGGGGAAGGGACCTTGGGAGCAGCGCCCGAGAATCCATATTGGGACGACCCTGGTGCGAGCGTCGTCGTTGGGCAGAGCCCCTCCATCCGACGCCCGATCCCCTGAGCTGCGCGCGTCGCTGCCGAGATCGATCGTGGCACCCACCCCCGCACCGCGCTCCGTTGACGGCGTCGCCCGCACCCTGCTGGCGCCCCTGCTCGACGGGCGACTCGCCGCCAGCGGCTGGCGGGTGATCAACTGGGACGCCGAGCAGGGCATCTGCGTCACCCTGGAGCGCGGCACCACCTGCCTGCTGATCGAGCTCGAAGGCCGCAACGACCAGCTCGACTGCTATGCGCGCACCGCGCGCTTCAACGTCTGCGTGCGGCGCCAGTTCGACGACCGGCCGCTCGACGACGCCGACCGCGAGCTGGTCGACGCGGTGGTGGCGATGGTCGGCCGCCGCGAGGGCCGCCTGCCCGCCGGCGCGCGGGCCGCCGCGACGCGCCCGACCCAGGTGCGCGAGGTGCTGGTCGACCGCGTGCTGATGTCCGAGGGGCGCGATCAGTACTACATCAACCCCTACGTCGGCTGCATGATCGCCTGCCCCTATTGCTACGTCATCGATCGCGCCGATTTCTCGCGCGGCCTGGAAGGCCAGCCGCAACTGCCCTGGGGCCGCTACCTCGACGTCAAGGTCAATGCCGCCGAGGTGCTGCGCCGCGAGATCGCCGGCGGCCGCCGCGGCGTCGTGCGCATGAGCCCGATCGTCACCGATCCCTACCAACCGGCCGAGCGCCGCTACCGCATCACCCGCCAGTGCCTGGAAGTGCTGCTCGACAGCGAGCTGGCGCCGGTGGTGCTGACCCGCGCGCCGCGAATCCTCGAGGACGTGCCGCTGCTGGCGCGCTTCCGCCGCGCCCTGGTCGGCTTCAGCATTCCCACCGACCAGGACCGCTACCGGCAGATCTTCGAACCGGATGCCGATCCGATCGACGCGCGCCTCGACGCGCTGCGCCAGGTGCACGCCGCCGGCATCGGCGCCTTCGCGGTCATCCAGCCGATCCTGCCGATGGATCCCGAACGGCTGGTCGACGCCGTCGCCCCCTATGTGCGTGCGGTGCGCATCGATCGCTTGTACGTTGGCGAGCGGGTGCGACATCTGTACGAGCAACATGACCTCAGCGCGTTCGCCGGCGACGACTACGTCGACGACGCCCTGGCCCGTCTCGCGCAAGGGTTCCAGGCCCGCGGTGTGGTGGTGAACGCGCTCGACGACCTGGCCGCGCTGCTGTGAGCGCGCCGCCCACCGCGCGTCGCTGGGGGCCGGCGCTGGCGCGCATCGCGCTGGGCCTCGCCGCCGGCCTCGTCCTGGTCGAGCTCGCGGTGCGGGTGGCGACCGGCACGCTCGCCAGCCGCGGCGGCGTGGACGGCGGCGAGTACGGCGTCACCGACCCGCTGGTGGGCCGCGTGCCGAAGCCGGGCATCAGCGTGCGCGTGCCGAAGGGCGGTTTCACCATCTCCACCGGCGCGCACGGGACCCGCAACAACGGCAACCCGCCGCCGGCCACCTCCGAGCCGCCCATCCTGGTCGTCGGCGACTCGTTCGCGTTCGGCGACGAAGTCGACGACGCCCAGTCGTGGCCCGCCCACCTCGAGCGCGCCCTCGATCGCCGCGTGATCAACGCCGCGGTCCCCGGCTTCGGCCTCGACCAGGCGGTGCTGCGCGCCGAGCAGCTGGCGCCGATCTACCGTCCGGCGGTGATCGTCGTCGGCGTCATCCCGCACGACGTCCTGCGCTGCGGGATGTCGTACTGGTCCGGCAACCCGAAGCCGTACTTCACCCTCGACGCGGCCGGCCTGCAGTATCAGCCCGCTCCCATCCCCGCGCCGCGCCGCTTCGCCGCGCTGCGCGCGCTACTGGCGCACAGCGTCGCCCTGGAGTTGGTCTTCGCCCGCCAACTCCACTGGCCGGGCCCCTACATCCAGCAGGCTCACACGCAGGGCCGTGCGGTCGCCTGCGCGTTGATAGCGCGCCTGGCCGACTTCGGCCGCGCACACGACATCCGCGTCGTCGTCGTGATCCACCCGCAGGAGCCCGAGTCCAGCCCCGAGCAGCGCAACGTCGCCGTCGCACTGGCGGCCTGCGCCGAGGCCAACCGACTGACGGTGGTCGACCTGTTTCCAGCCTTCGATGCCGAGACCTCGGTCGCGCGGGCCACGCTGTTCGACGGGCACCTGACCGCGGACGGAAACCGCCTGGTCGCTACCGCGCTGGCCCGCGCGCTGCCGCGCGCCGCTGAGTGACGTTCAGCGGCCCGTGCCAGCGCCAGGCGCCGCCTGCGTACCGGGTGTGGCGGCTGCGCCGGGCGTGCCGGGTGTGTCGGGCGCGTCGCCCGCGCTGGGCGAGTTGGCGATGCAGATCTCGAGCGACGCGGCCATCAGCGGCTTACAGGCGTCGGCCTCTCCCAGCGCCGCCTTGGCGCGTTCCTTCTCGACCGGCGAACCGGACTTCGCCAGCTCCTTCAAGCCGCGCGCGCGCCCCTTGTTCTTCTCGATGGTGGATCGGCAGTCCTCCTCGATCTCCTTGCGCCCGGCGGCATCCACGCCCTGGATATTGAGACTGGTCGCCACGCACTGCGCCGGATCGAGGCTGATGTAGGCATTGCAAAGGAACGCCAGCGGGCCGGTCGCCGCACACTTGGACGCATCGCCGTCACGCAGCGCCGTGAAGAACGGCTCGACATACGCCGCGAGGTCGGGGTGCTCACGCCACTCCTTGGCCTTGACGGAATCGGTGATGAAGGTGCGACCCTTCGGCCTCAGACGCAGCTCCTCGAAGACGTAGAGGCTGGCCACGCAATTGCCCTTCGGACCCTCGTCGAGGATGTCGCAGAGCTCGCTGCTGCGCTGGCGCACGGCCCCGCAGGTCGGCAGTTCCGGTGCCTGTCGTCCAATGAACTGCAGCTCGGCCTCTTGCAGCACCGCTGCATCTTTTTTTTTCCCGGCGAGCACTTCGATGAATCGCTCGCAGACTGCCCGTCGCGCCTTGTCAGGCGTCGGCTTCTGCGCGGCTGCCGCGGCGCCCGCTGCGGGCGTCCCTGTCGTCGCGGCCGCCTTGGCCGGCGCAGCTGCCGGTGGGTCTGCCGCACTTCCGGCCGAGATCAGACCGGCCACGGCCAACACGACGAGCGCGCCGACTTGCGCTCGCCGGAGCCCCGCAGCGCCCGTGTGCGCGGCGCCCTTCGTTCCCTGATCGCGCGATGCCCACCTGCGAAAGTCGTCCATCCAGGCTCGCTACCACCCCCCTAGTGCAGGCGCAATCGGCGAGGTGCGAGCGGCCGACGTCGAAGGCCGTGCGATGCCGCCAACCCCAGACGATGGCCGGCGTTTGCCGCGCAAGCGCCGCCCAATCTGACCGTCGACACTGCAATAGAGAAGGGGTCAACGGGGTGGTGTAGCGATGGCGACCACCTGGGCGCGCCCCTACGGATAGCATTCGTCGAAGACCGCACGGCAGCCCACCAGCTCGCCGTCCACCGAGCTCGGCATGGGGCCGGCCGGGCGCACCGGCGCGGCCACCAGCGC
>JBOHWA010000252.1:0-2532 GCA_050735855.1 Binatia bacterium | reverse complement strand
CCTCGGCGCCGTGCTGGCGGTGAGCACCCCGGCCGCCACCCCCGGCGCCGAGGGACCGGCGCCCTCCAGGCGTGCACGAGTCTCTCTACGGAGCCGGGACGAACTGTTCCGGCGGCACCAGCGTGCGCTCGCCGCCGGGTGGGGTCCAGAAGAGCTGGAAGAGGCGGCGGGTGGTGTGGGCGGCGGCGCGGCTGTCGAAGTCGACGGCGATCGGATGCAGGCCGGGCTGCAGCTCGCGTGCTGCCATGCCGGTCACCGGTTGCTCGGGCTGGTCCGGGGCGCCTTCGAAGAGGACGGCGTCGTCGAGGCGGACGCTGAACGGGCCGCTGCTCAGTGCCTCGAACTGGTAGGTGCCGGGGGCGTCGACGCGCAGCGCGCCGCGCCACTCGGCGGTGAACGGCATGCGCACGAAGGGCTCGTTGCCCGGCATGAAGCGATTCTCGACGGCGAAGGCGTTGAGCTGCGGGTCGATCGCCCGCAGCTCCGCGCCGTCCGGCTTCCGATAGGTGGCGCTGAGGCCGCCCGGTGCACTCTCGGGGCGGAAGTCCCAGCGCGTCAGCGTGCGCGCCGACGGTTCGCGCAGGCTGATGGTCAGCGGGCGCGGGCCGCCGGCGGGCTCCTCGATGCGCACCGGCTGCCAGCCGCGCGGCAGGGTGAGCAGGGCGGTCGCCGGGTGTCCGGCGTCGGCGGACAGCGGCGCCGCCGTGCCGACCTGCAGCACCGTCGGCCGCACCGCGTCGAGCACGATCTCCATCGGCCGTTGGGTCGGCCAATAGACGCTGCCGCTCCACACCAACCGCGTCGCGCCGCCGGGCGGCGCCCAGGCGGCGTCGAAGGGATCGTGCGGGCTGCCGTCGGTGGTCGTCGCGCTCGGCGCCTCGACGCGCAACGCCAAGCCGGTGCGGGCCTGCGCCTGCTCCGGCGTCAGCCGCACGGTGCGGAACATCGGCACCGCGCTGTTGTCGGCCGTGACGTCGACCGCCTGCGCTTCCGGATAGAGCGCCTGGATCTGGCGCATCAGCGAGAACTGCGTCGGCCCAAGGACCAGGGCGAGCGGCGTCGTGATGGGTTCGTGCAGGGGCAGGAACTGCGACGGATCGGGCTCGTCGCGCGTGCGGTTGGGGAACTCGAGGACGAACAGCTCGCCCCACAATTGGAGGAAATGCTCGGCGCCGAGCATGACGGCGCGATGGTCGGGCGGCAGCCCCTGCAGGTAGCGCGCGACTTCCGAGATCGGATCGGCGCGCTGCGCCGCCAGCTCGACGAAATACGTGCGCCAGTTGTCCCACGCCGCGCCGGCCGCCAGGGCGGCGGCGAGCAGCAACCCGACGAAGCCGCGCGCCGAGCGCGCCGGCGCCGCCTCGATCAGCCAGGCGAGCGGCAGCGCGGCCAGGATGGCGAGCACCGGCAGGATCCCGACCATGCGCACGAACGAGGGCGGGTCGATGGTCATGATACCGCCGGCGATCACCGTCGCCAGCCACCAGTAGGCGGCGAAGGCGTTGCGGCCGCTGCGCAGGCGGCGGATGGCGATCGCCAGGCCGACGACGAACAGCGCCGCGCTGACCTCGTCGAGCATGCCGCCGCGCCGGTAGCCGAGCGTGTAGCCGCCGCCCGGCAGCACGCCGAACCCGAGCCAGGTGGTGGCGATCTGCCGGCGCAGGATGTCCCATGCCGGCGCCGCGCCGGCGGCGTCCCAGGCCTCGCGCACGCGGCTCATCGTCTGGCGGTTGCGCGCCATGATCGTCCACTGGCCCCAGTTGGGGCCGAAGCTGAACGCGTCGGTGAAGTAGTACAGATAGGGGAAGATGGTGAGCGCGAAGCCGACGCCGATCAACAGCACGCCGCGCCAGTGGGTGCCGATGCGGCGCGGCTGCAGCACGGCGCAGATCACCAGCCACCCGGCGATCAGCGGCGGGACCAGCTGCCCGGCGTTGTAGCTGTGCAGGCACCAGCCGGCCGCGATGCCGGTCAGCACGTAGTAGGCCGCGCGGCCGCGCTGCAGCGCCAGCCACAGGAAGGCGAGCGCCAGCGGCTCGAGGACGAGCACCTGGGCGTGCGTGATGCCCATGCGGCTGAAATCGATCGCCGTGCGACCGATGGCGAACAGCAGCGCCGCGAGCAGCGCCACGCGCGGTCCGTAGAGCTCGCGCGCCACCAGAAAGGTGGTGAGCACGGCCAGCGTGCCCATCAGCGCCGACGACAGCCGCAGCGCGGCGATGTCGAGCCCGGCGAACGGCACGAACAGGCCCTGCAGCGACAGCCCGATCACCGGCCAGGTGTTCCACCCCATGCTGAAGAAGTTGGGGATGGCGCCGCCGAAGTAGGCGTTGCGCAGATACATCGCGACGCGCGGCTCGTCGCCGAAGATGATGCGCGGCAGGGCGTCGATCCACAGCAGGCGCGTCAGCGCCGCCAGCCCCAGGATGGCCGCCAGCACCGCCAGCTCGGCGGGCTGCCATGGCTCCGCCGCGCGCCGTGCCGGCGTCACCTGCCAGCGGCGCGCAGCGAGCACGGCGAGCGGCGCGCTGC
>JBOHWA010000251.1:0-1597 GCA_050735855.1 Binatia bacterium | reverse complement strand
GGGCGGCGGCCTCGCGCCGTCTCCACAACATACCAACGAGCAACCTGGCGGCGGGGCGCCGGGATTTGCGTCCGGGGTGCTCGTCGCGGACACGGCGCCGAGGGACCGGCGCCCCCCAGGGAGTTGCGCAGCGACGGTGCCCGCCCAATGGCAGACGCCGATCGGCCGCTCAGAGCTCCGCCCGCCGCAACCGCAGCGCGTTCGAGATCACCGACACCGAGCTGAACGTCATCGCCGCCGCCGCGATCATCGGGCTGAGCAGGATGCCGAACAGCGGGTAGAGCACCCCGGCGGCGATGGGGATGCCGAGTACGTTGTAGAGGAACGCGAAGACCAGGTTCTGGCGGATGTTGCGCATGGTGGCGCGGCTCAGGCGGCGGGCCTTGACGATGCCGCGCAGGTCGCCCTTGACCAGGGTGATGCCGGCGCTCTCGATCGCGACGTCGGTGCCGGTGCCCATGGCGATACCGACGTCGGCCTGGGCGAGCGCCGGCGCGTCGTTGACGCCGTCGCCGGCCATGGCGACGCGATGCCCGTCGCGCTTGAGGCGCGCGATCACCTCGCCCTTGCCGGCCGGCAGCACGTCGGATTCGACCTCGTCGAGGCCGAGCTGCGCGGCGACGGCCTGCGCCGTGGCGCGGCTGTCGCCGGTGAGCATGACCAGGCGCAGGCCCTCGGCGTGCAGCAGGCGGATCGCCTCCGGCGTCGACGCCTTGATCGGATCGGCGACGCCGAGCAGGCCGACGACGCGGCCGCCGGCGGCGACGAAGACGACGGTCTGCCCCTGCACCCGCAGTGCTTCCGCCTCGGCCGTCAGCCCGCCGGCGTCGAGGCCCAGGGCCGCGAGCAGTCGCGCGTTGCCGAGCGCCGCCGGCTGTCCGTCGACCGTCGCGCGCACGCCCTGGCCGGTCTCGGATTGGAAATCGGCCACCGGCCCGGGCTCGAGGCCGCGCTGGCGCGCGCCGTCGACGATCGCCGCGGCGAGCGGATGCTCGCTGCCGGCCTCGAGCGTCGCGGCGATGCGCAGCAGGGCCGCGTCGGCAAGCCCCTCCACCGGCCGCACCGTCGCCAGGCGCGGTCGTCCCTCGGTCAGGGTGCCGGTCTTGTCGACCACCAGCACATCGACCTGCTCCAGCCCCTCGAGCGCCTCGGCGTGGCGGATCAGGACGCCGGCCTGCGCGCCGCGCCCGGTGCCGACCATGATCGACATCGGCGTCGCCAGCCCCAACGCGCACGGGCAGGCGATGATCAGCACGGCGACGGCGTTGACCAGCCCGTGCGCCAGGCGCGGCTCGGGTCCGATCAGCGCCCAGACGGCGAAGGTGAGCAGCGCGGCAGCGATCACCGCCGGGACGAAGTAGCCGGCGACCGTGTCGGCCAGGCGCTGGATCGGCGCGCGGCTGCGCTGCGCCTCGGCGACCATCTGGACGATGCGCGCCAGCAGCGTGTCGGCGCCGACGCGCTCGGCGCGCATGACCAGCCCGCCGGTGCCGTTGACGGTGCCGCCGGTGACGCGCGCCCCGGCGGTCTTCTCGACCGGCAGCGGCTCGCCGGTGAGCATCGATTCGTCGACGCTGCTGCGGCCGTCGAGCACGAC
>JBOHWA010000250.1:0-2303 GCA_050735855.1 Binatia bacterium | reverse complement strand
GCGCCCTCCAGTAGACACGGCACAGAGCGGACGGGTACATCCAACGCGAACGAGGAGACCCCTATGGACGTCGGACTAGCCGTCATCTTCCAAGCCACGGACAAGACGCGCAGCGATCACGAGGTCTATCAGCAGGAGCTGCGCCTCGCCGGGATCGCGGAGGGGCTCGGCTACCAGTCAATCTGGGGCGTCGAGCATCACTTCACCGACTACACCATGTGCCCCGACGTGCTGCAGATGCTCACCTACTTCGCCGGCCGCAGCGAGACCTTGCTGCTCGGCTCGATGGTGGTGGTGTTGCCGTGGCACAACCCGATGCGCGTCGCCGAGGAAGTCAGTATGCTCGATCACCTGTCGAACGGCCGCCTGATTCTCGGTCTCGGGCGCGGCCTCGGACGCATCGAGTTCGAGGGCATGGGCGTCGACATGAACGCCAGCCGCGACATCTTCATCGAGTCGGCGCAGATGCTGCTCGAAGGGCTGGAGCGCGGCTACTGCGAGTACGACGGCCGCTACATCAAGCAGGTCCGGCGCGACATCCGACCGCGGCCGCACTCCACCTTCCGCGGCCGCACCTATGCCGCGGCCGTGTCCCCCGAGTCGTCGCGCATCATGGCGGAGCTCGGCGTCGGCCTGTGCATCATCCCGCAGAAGCCGTGGGATATGGTCGCCGAAGAGCTGACCGCCTACCGGCAGATCTTCCGCGACGTCAACGGCCACGATGCGCCGCCGCCGATCGTCGCCGGCTGGACGTTCTGCGACGAGGATGCCGGCCGCGCCGAGAACATGGCACGGCGCTACATCGGCGGGTACTGGAAGACCGTCGTCGAGCACTACGAGATGTACGGCGACCATCTGCAGTCGATCAAAGGCTACGAGAGTTACGCCCGCATGCAGGAGATCGCCAGCGCGCCGGGCGGCGCCGACGCGATGACCGAATTCTTCCTCGGGCTGCAGATCTGGGGGACGCCGGAGCAGTGCTACGAGAAGATCATGGCGATCAAGGCGCTGACCGGGGCGGGGGCCTACAACGGCGTGTTCAGCTACGCCGGCATGCCGTACGCCGATGCCGAGCGCAACATGCGCCTGTTCGCGCGCGAGGTGATGCCGCGCCTGCAGGCCCTCGCCGACGCGCCGCTCGGCGTGCCGCGTCCGGTCGCGGCGTGACCGCCGCCCGGCGCGCATGAGCCTGCTCGTCGCTCGCGCCGCGGCGCATGCCGAGCGCCGGGCGATCATCGCGCCCGACGCGACCTGGACCTACGCGGAGCTGCTCGAGCGCTCGGCCCGCGTCGCCGCCGGGCTGCTCGACGGCGCCGCCGACCTCGCCGAGGCGCGCGTGGCGTTTCTGGTCGAGCCCAGCGCCGCGCATGCGGCCGCGCAGTGGGGCATCTGGCGCGCCGGAGGCGTCGCCGTGCCGCTTTGCGTCAGCCACCCGGCGCCAGAGTTGGCGTACGCCATCGACGACGCGCAGGCGTCGATCGTCGTCGCCGACACGGCGATGGCGCCGCGCGTCGCGCCACTCGCCACTCAGCGCGGCCTGCGCTTCGTCACCATCGCGCCGCTGCTGTCGGGCGGCGGCCGCGGCGCCCTGCCAGTCGTCGACCCCAGCCGCCGCGCCATGCTGGTGTACACCAGCGGCACGACCAGCAAGCCGAAGGGCGTCGTCTTCAGCCACGCGATGCTGGCCGCGCAGATCGCCTCGGTGGTCGAGGCCTGGGACTGGACGGCCGACGATCGCGTGCTGCACGTCCTGCCGCTGCACCATCTGCACGGCATCCTCAACCTGCTCTGCTGCCCACTGTGGACGGGAGCGACGTGCGAGATTCAGAATGGCTTCGACAGTGCCGCGGTCTGGGACCGCCTCGCCGGCCGCGACCTGACGCTCTTCATGGCGGTGCCGACGATCTACACGCGCCTGCTCGCCACCTGGGAGGCGGCGGAGCCGGATCGGCGCCGGGCGTTCAGCGATGGCTGCCGCCGGCTGCGTCTGATGGTGTCCGGCTCGGCCGCGCTGTCGGTCTCGTTGCTCGAAGCCTGGCGCCGGCTGAGCGGCCACACCCTGCTGGAGCGCTACGGCATGACCGAGATCGGCATGGCACTCGGCAATCCGCTGCGCGGCGAGCGCCGGGCCGGACACGTCGGCGTCCCCTTCCCCGGTATCGAGGTGCGCCTTGTGGACGAGTCCGGCGCGGCGGTCGGCGACGACGTCGCCGGCCAGATCGAAGTGCGCGGGGCGACGGTCTTCCGCGAGTACTGGCGCCAGCCGCAGGCGACGCGCGCCATGTTCACGCCCGACGGATGGC
>JBOHWA010000249.1:0-2034 GCA_050735855.1 Binatia bacterium | reverse complement strand
ACGCGATCGTCGAGCGCGGCGCCGGCTGCGCGCTCTTCGTCCTCTACGACGACCCGGCCGCCAACTTCGGCAGCGACGCGCTGGCGCTCGGCGCCAGCGCCACGCGCGCCGGCCCGCTGGCGACGGCCGACGATGACGACGTCGTCTGGCTCCTCGCCCAGCACCTCGACGGCGGCCGCGTCCAACCGCTGATCGACGGCCCCGACGAGAGCCACCGCGACCGCGCCCTGCGCCAGGCCCTCGCCCGCCACGCCATCGACAGCGCGCCGGCGGCGACGCTGCCGCCATGACGAGCCGCGAGCCCGAGACGAGCCCCGCCCGCGCCGATCGCGTTCCTCCGGATCAACCCCGACCTGGAGGGCACCGTGCCCTCGGCGCCGGGCTGGCGACGACGACCGCGCTCGGGATGCGCCCGGCGCCGGCAATCGGCGCCCTCCCGGGCGGTGCCCGTGCTCGGCCACGTGATCGTCGCGGGCACTGCGCCGAGGGCCCGGCGCCCTCCAAGGGGGCGTAGGCCCGAGATGCCCGACTCACCCGCCACCTGGCGCGAGGCGCATGCGCTGCTGACCCAGCGCGCCGCAGAAGCCGGCGACCTCGTGGCGCAGGCGGCGACGGCTGCGATTCCCGCCCTACCCTTCATGCCCAACGCGGCGCGCTGCATCGTCGCCACCGGGGTCGGCAGCTCGGCGGCGCACGCGCGGCTGCTGGCGCACCTGCTGCGCGTCGAGCTCGGCCTGCCGGCGCGCGCCGCCGACGGCGGCGAATTCGTCGCGCCGCTGGGCGACGTCGGCGCCGACGCGTTGGTGGTCTTCTCGCAAGGCCTGTCGCCCAACGGTCGGCTGCCGCTCGCCCGGGCCGAAGCCTGGCTCGGCGCGGTGCTGGTCACCGCGGTCGCGCGCGACGGCGCGCCACCCGAGAAGCGCGCGGCACTGAGCAGCCTCGCGCGCGCACACGGTGTCTGTGTGCCGCTGCCCGGCGGCCTCGAGTACGGCACGCTGCTGCGCCTCGGCGGGCCGCTCGCCGGCTATGCGGTCGCCTTCCGGCTCGCCGACGCCATCGGCCGCGCCGCCGGGCGCCAGCCCGCCGCGCTGACGCTCGACGTGCCGCGCCTGACGCGCGCCATGGCCGCGGCCGCGGCCCACGCCGGCACGTTGGCCGCCGACGCGCTCGACGGCGAGATCGCGCTGCTCGCCAGCGGCGGCTACGGCGCGCTGGCCGGCAACCTGCAACTCAAGCTGCTCGAGGGCCTGCTCGAGCCGCTGCCGCCGGTGTGGGATCTCGTCGGCTTCGCACACGGGCCGTTCCAGGCCCTGTTCGCGCGGCGCGCCACGCTGCTGATGCTGCAACGCGCCGGCGCCCCCGAAGAGGCGGCGCTGCTCGAGCGGCTGCGCGCCATGCTCGACCCGCGCCGCCATCGCCTGCTGCTGCTGCCCGCCACGCTGCCCGGCGCGCTGGCCCTGTTCGAGCACGAGGCGCTGCTCAACCAGCTCGTCCTGCGCACCATCGCCGCGCGCGGCATCGATCAGGCGCGCTGGCCGGGGCTCGGCAAGGACGCGCCGCTGTACGACGTCACCAGCGCACCGGCCGACGCCGCGCCGCAACCGCACGCGCTGGCGCCATCGACCAGTCGCAGCCTGGCGCATCTCACGTGGCCCGAGGTCGAGCGACTGCAGACCGCCGGCTGCCGCACCGCCGTGATCCCCCTCGGCTCCACCGAACAGCACGGGCCGCATCTGCCCTTCGCCACCGACACCTGGATCGCCGACGCGCTCGCCGAGCGCTTCTGCCAGCGCGTCGGCGACGCGCTGCATCTCCCCGCCCTGCCGCTCGGCTGCGCCGCCGAGCACGCCGGCTTCGCGGGGACGCTGTCGCTGCGCTGGGACAGTCTGCGGGCGCTGCTGCTCGATGTCGCCGGCGGCCTGGCACAGCAGGGCTTCTCCACCCTGTTCGTCTTCTCGGCCCACGGCGGCAACGACGTGTTTCTGCGCCACAGTGCCGACGCGCTCGCCGCCGCGGCCGCGCCGGCCACGCTGA
>JBOHWA010000248.1:0-2472 GCA_050735855.1 Binatia bacterium | reverse complement strand
ATCATCTTCACGGGCGTGCGCGGCCGGTCGCGCCCGTCGGTCGGCGTCGACTCGATCGCCCGCACCACCTCGAGGCCGCTGGTGACCTTGCCGAACACGGGGTGCTTCGACTGGCCGGGGCTGAACCAGTCCAGGAACGCGTTGTGCTTGGTGTTGATGAAGAACTGCGCGCCGCCGCTGTTCGGCTGGCCGGTGTTGGCCATCGACAGCGTGCCGATCTCGTTCGACGGCTTGAAGGCCGGCGGGTGCTCGTCCTTGATGCGGCCGAGCGGCGAGTCGCCGGTCCCACAGCGCGGGCTGTTCGGATCCGAGCTGTGCTCGCAGCCGAACTGGATCATGAAGTCCTTGATCACGCGGTGGAAGTGCAGGCCGTCGTAGAAGCCGCGCTGCGCCAGCGCGATGAAGTTGCCGGCGGTGACCGGCATCTGATCGCGATAGATCTCGGCGGTGAACGTGCCCAGGGAGGTCTCGAAGGTTGCGGTTGGATTCGCCATGCCCCGTCGCTAGCGCGACGCGCGGGGGGTTGGCAAGCCGGTCGCGCCGGCCGCCATGCCCGCCAGGCGCGCCGCGCGCCAGCGCTTCAGAAATACAACTGGTCGACGTACAGGCCGCGGCTGGCGATGTCCTCCGGCTCGGGCAGTCCCATGTTGAACACGTAGGGCTCGACGCGCACGGCCAGCGCCGTCAACGCCGCGCGTGCGGGGCCGCCGGGAGACGAGAAGAGGCTCAGGAGCGTGAAGCCTGCCTTCGCCAGTGGCCCGCACGCGGCACGCAGCAGCCCGATGAGCTCGTCCTCCGCGCCGGGAGCGCAGCCGAAGTCGAGCACCAGGGCGCGCACGCTCTCCTCGCGCGTCGCGCCGGTCTCGCGCAGCAGGCGCACGCCGGCCGGCCAGATGCCGACGACCGCCGACGCGCCGAGCCGCAGATGCGCCCAGCCGTAGAGCGCCGGCTCGCGCTCCAGGCGCGCGGCGAGACGCTCGACCGTGTACGGGATGAACAGCTCCTCGCGCTCGTGCGTGGCGTTGAGCAGGGCGACGATGCGTGCCGCGTCCTCTGGCGTGGCCGCGCGACCAGCCGGGGGACCGGCGGCGGCGCAGCAGCTCGAGGAAGAAGGCCAGACGCTGGCCGGCGATGTGCGAGGCCAGCCCGGCCGGCATGGGTGCATCGGCCATGCGCGGCGGGTAACACGCGGCGCGCCCGGGGTGCAATGCGGCGGCGCCTCCAGTCGCGCGGGCTCAGAACTTCGACAGCGTCGCCAGGCGCTCGCGATGATAGGTCGCGTCGCCGAAGGCGTACTCGTTCCACTTGGCGCGTTTGAACCAGAAGTGGATGTCGTGCTCCCAGGTAAAGCCGATGCCGCCGTGGATCTGCACCGAGCGATTGGTCGTGCGGCTGTACACGTCGCTCAGGCAGGCCTTGGCCATGGATGCAGCGCGCGCGGCCTCACGCGGCAGGGCGTCCTGGGCATAGGCGGCGTACCACAGCAGCGAGCGGGCCGGCTCGATCTCGCTCACCATCTCGGCGGCCATGTGCTTGACCGCCTGGAACGAACCGATGGTGCGGCCGAACTGCTCGCGCACTTTGGCGTATTCGACCGCCAGCTCGAGCGCGCGCTGGCTGCCGCCGAGGCTGTCGGCGGCGAGCGCTACGGCGGCGCCGTCGGCCACGCGCGCCAGCGTCTTCCACCCCTTGCCCTCGCCACCGAGCACGGCGCTGGCGGGCAGGTCGACGTCGTCGAACCGCACCTCGTTCGGCCGTCGGGTGACGTCGATCGAATGCAGCGGCGCCACCGTCACGCCGGGCGTGTCGCGCGGCACGACGAACAGCGTCACCCCCGCCTCCGCCTGGGCGCCGGTGCGAAAGGCGCCGATCAGCACGTCGGCGACGTGCGCGTCGGTGACGAACAGCTTGGTGCCCGACAGCCGATACCCGCCGCGGGTCTTGCGCGCCCGCGCCGCCACACCGGCCGCGTCGAGCCGATCGCTCTCCTCCAGCCACGCCAGCGCGCCCTGCACTTCGCCCGCCGCCAGGCGCGGCAACCACGCCTTGCGCTGCGCCGCGCTGCCGCCGTGCAGGACAGCGAGCGTCGCCAACACCGCCGAGGAGAAATACGGCCCGGGCACCACCGCCCGCCCGAGCTGCTCCATCAGCAGCGCCAGCTCGAGCATCGTCAGCCCGGCGCCACCGTAGTGCTCGGGGATGATCAGGCCCATCCACCCGAGCGCCGCCCTCTGTTGATACAGCGCGCGCGGATAGCCGTCCTCGTCGCGCGCCAGCTCGCGCACCAGGCTCGGCGGACACTCGCTGGCGAGAAACTCGGCGGCGGACTGCTGCAGCAGTTGCTGGTCCTGGTTGAGGCCGAAATCCATAGTGTCCCTGGAGGGCGCCGGGCCCTCGGCGCCGGGGGTGGCGCGGGGACGGGCCGCGCCCGCACACCACGCCCCCGGCCCCCGGCGCCGAGGGACCGGCGCC
>JBOHWA010000247.1:0-2924 GCA_050735855.1 Binatia bacterium | reverse complement strand
GTCGGTCATGATCCCACCCGGATCGAACTGGAGGCCGTTCGCCCGCGGCTTCAAGTTCAGAGACAAGACCGCGGCACTCGAGGGAGCGCGCAAGGTCCTGCTGAAGAGCGGCGCCGCCGGCCGGGCGAAGGCCATCGTCAAGGGCAAGGGAGTGCACCTGCCCGACACCGTCGCTCCGATGCTGGTGCTGCCGGTCACGGCGCAGCTGATCAACAGCACCAACGGCACCTGCTACAGCACCACCTTCGATACCGCGCAGGTCTCGAGGAACGACACCAAGCGCTTCAAGGCCAAGAAGCTCGGGCCCTGAACGGCGCGCGACGGATCGCACGCGGGCGCTCCTGTGGCGCCCCGTGCGCTCCGCGCCGCCGGCGCCTACCAGCGCATCGGCACGGCGGCGAAGCCGTGCACGTTGCTCATGTGGACGCGCTCGCAGCGCGCCTCGTCGATGCGGTACTCGGGGATGCGGGCATGCAGCTCTTCGAGCCCGACGCGCGTCTCCAGGCGCGCCAGCGCGGCGCCGAGGCACTTGTGGGCGCCGTGGCCGAAGGCGACCTGCATCGGCACCTCGCGATCGATGTCGAAGCGATCGGCGTCGGGGAACTGGCGCTCGTCGCGGCAGGCGGCGCCGGTGAGCAGCAGCACGAACGCGTCGCGCGGCATGGTGACGCCGTGCAGGGTGACGTCGCGCATCAGCGTGCGGCCCTGGTACTGCGCCGGCGGCCAATAGCGCAGGCACTCCTCGATGGCGTTGGCGAGGCGCGTCGGATTGTCGACCAGCCGGCGGCGCTGCTCGGGATGGCGCGCCAGCAGCACCGCGGCGTTGCCGAGCAGCTTGGTGACCGTCTCGTTGCCCGCCCCGGAGAGCAGCGCGCAGAAGCCGGCCAGCTCGATGTCCGACAAGCGCTGCGCCGTGCCATCCTCGTCGATGAACTCCGCCTGCGCCAGCAGGCTGGTCATGTCGTCGCCCGGCGCGGCGCGCTTGGCGCTGGCCAGGGCGAAAAAGTACCGCGACAGGCGCGCGTTGGCCTCCAGCGCGGTGGCGGAGAGCGCCGGCTGGTCCTGGTCGCGGGTCAGCGCCTCGTCGGTCCATTCGCGGATCATCTCGCGATCGGACGGCGGCACCCCGATCAACGTGCTGATCACCTCGATCGGCATGCGCGCGGCGAAGTCGGCGATGAAATCCCCACGCCCGGCGGCGACGAACTGGTCGAGCAGCCCGACCGCGATGGCACGGATGAAGGGCTCGAGCGCGGCGATGCGCGCCGGCGTGAACGCCTTGCTGACCAGCCGGCGCAGGCGGGTCTGCCGCGGCGGATCCATGAACAGGATGATCGGAATCATCTCGATCATCGCCGCGTCCATCTCCAGCACGGTGCCCTTCGCCGAGCTGTAGGTCTCGTGGTCGAGCGACGCCGCCAGGACGTCGTCCCAGCGCGACAAGGCGAAGAAGTTGAGCGCGTCGTTGCGATACACCGGCGCCTCGTCGCGCAGCCGGCGATAGAGCGGATACGGATCGTGGTGGAACTCGTAGGAAAACGGATTCAGCTCCATGGCGGCGGCATAGCAGAGGGACGAGCCCGCGTCTCCTGCCCAGCGGCGGCCCAAGGCGCGCCGGGGGCGCCGAGATGCGCACGGCGCCGACCCCGCGCCCCGCCGGGGGGGCGAACCGCACCATCGGCGAGGGATGGCGCGCGCGACCGCGGCTCGTGTGCTAACCGGGAAGGGCCCTGCGATGCTGCCGCCCGCCGTCCGACCTCCCTGCGAAGAAGCCGTTGCACGCGCCGCGCCCGACACGCCGGGCTGTGCCGCGCACGCCAAACCCTGGGTGTTACTGGTGTCGATCCTCGGCTCGGGCCTCGCCTTCACCCAGGCGACCATCATCAACGTCGCCCTGCCGGCCATCCAGATGCAGCTTCACGCCAGCATCGCGGAGATGCAGTGGATCGCCAGCGCCTACACGCTCTTCATCGCCGCACTGATCTTGCTCGGCGGTGCACTCGGCGATCGCTATGGCCGCCGGCGGCTGTTCGCCATCGGCCTGACCGTCTTCAGCCTGGCGACACTGTGGTGTGGCGTCGCGCCCGATGCCTGGCACCTGATCGCCGGACGCGGGCTGCAGGGGGTCGGAGCCGCGCTGCTGACCCCCAACAGCCTGGCGCAGCTCAGCGCCGCCTTCCCGCGCGCCGAGCGCGGGCGCGCCATCGGCCTGTGGTCGGCGGCGACATCCCTGACCGGCGGCGCCGCGCCGCTGCTCGGCGGCTGGCTGGTCGATGCCGCCTCGTGGCGGGCGATCTTCCTGTTCGCTGTGCCGCCCGCCCTGCTGACGCTCGGCCTGGCAGTAGCGCGCGTGCCCGAGAGCCGCGCGGTCGGCCGCCCGGCCGCCGTCGACAGCCGCGGTGCCGCCACCGCCACCCTCGCCCTGGCCGCACTCACCTACGGCCTGATCGCGGCCGGCAGCTACGGCTGGACCCACCCCGTGGTGGTCGGCACGCTGCTCGGCGGCGGGCTCGGCCTGGTCCTGTTCGTGCGCATCGAGACGCGCAGCGCCGCTCCGATGATGCCGCTGGCCGTCTTCCGGTCGCGCACCTTCTGCGGCGCCAACCTGCTCACCCTCCTGCTGTACTTCGCCCTGGCCGCCGCCTTCTTCCTGCTCCCCTTCGTGCTCGTGCAGGTGCACGGCTACTCGGCGACGCTAACCGGCGCCGCCTACCTGCCCTTCGCCCTCAGCATGGGGTTGCTGTCGCGCTGGTCGGGCGGCTTGCTCGACCGCTACGGTGCACGCCTGCCGCTGATCGTCGGACCGCTGCTGGTTGCCGCCGGCCTCGGCCTGCTCGCCTGGGCCGGCGCCGGCGCCACGTACTGGCAAACCTTCCTCCTGCCGATGGTCCTGGTGGGCGTCGGCATGGCGTTCACGGCGGCCC
>JBOHWA010000246.1:0-7350 GCA_050735855.1 Binatia bacterium | reverse complement strand
CTGCAGGCCCGCGTCGGCTGCAGCGCCTTGTTGGGCGGTACCACCTGTTCAACGAATGCATGCGCGCTACTCGATCGAAACGATCGTGGCGTGTCGGATGGTCAGCCGCCACTGGGAGTCCGACTCCCTGCGCCAGACGTCTGTAAACCGGCGCCGGACAGTCTTGCCAGCATTCGGCGCAGTCTCCTTCGGCTTTACAACTTCCTCGCCCATCATGACGACGTGATCTCCGCGCGCGTCCAACGCTTCGATCGTAACGTCGACGGATTCGTAGTTCATGAGGCCTGCCTTGAAGAATCCGATCACCGTCTCAAGACGTGCGACCCGATTCGCGGGCGTATTGACGATGAGGTCTTTGGCCGATACCGCCGCGACCCCTTCCAGGTCCTGGGCGGCAAATGCAGCATCCAGTCGCGCCCTCGCTGCAAGGGCAGCGGCTATCACTGGGGCTCCAGCGGCAGCGGCTACTTCATCCGACGCAAATTCGGTCATGGCGTTTCTCCCTCCCTCCGGGCACGCGCCTCAGGGCTTCAAATCCAAGTCTGTGAGCTTCCTCGCAGCCGTGCCGAACGGGCCGAGTTGGTATACGGCCGCGCCGACGGGCGAGAATGTGAACGGCTCGAACGGTTCTGCAAGCATCTTGTCGAGGTCGTCCTTGGGAGCGATGCCGGTGCTGACGTGCGGACTGAAATGCTCGCCGGTTTGCTTCGGCACGAAGGTGGACACGTAGCTGATGAGGAGCGCGTCGGTGGCTGGATCGTCTTGCGGCGCGGTGAACGCGCTTATGGGCCCAGTCTCCACCGTGAACGGGGCCACTGCGGCAATCAATTCCTGCTGTAGCAAGAGCAGTTCAGGCGTTGGCTTGGCGACGATGCCAGCAACGCCAGTATCCTTGCCCGGGGCATAGTAGTACTTGAACGCCTCCAGCTTCATGCCAGTGATGTTGGCACCGGCGAGGACCTTTCCGGCGGCGGCGTAGACCTTGTCGAGGTCCGCCGTGCGGACGAAACGCTGCAGCAGCGTGATGTGCGGTCGGTGCGCCTCGTCCAGGGCGAATCCCTTCGGGAAGATCCTGAGCAATCGAACGTTGTTGGCTTGGGCGTGGCGAAGCATGGTGGCGTCCGGTTCTAGCAGGACGTCAATGGCAGTCACCGCGATCTGCTCCGCTGCGCTCAACGGCGTCGCATTTCCGAGCAATGCTCCCAACAGGCTGATACTCAGTGCCGCCAGGACCTGTACGTAGCTAGGCATTTGATCCTCCAGTTGTCTGCGATGGCGAAACCCCTCCGTCGAACCCGATGACCAGGGTGCTCCGGGCGGGCTCGTCAATGAAGCAATGATCATCTCGAAGCCGACGGGACAGGCGGCGGCAACCCGAGATCCGCCAGCAGCGCCGGCGCCCCGCCGGCCGCGTGGAGCGCGGCGAGCCGGGCGCGTTCGTCGCGCCGGCCGTCCTCGCGATGGGGAACGATGTTGATCGCCAGGGCGGCGGTCAGGGCGCGGTCGAGGTCGGCCGTCAGCAATGGACCGATGCGGCCGAGCCAGCGGCGCGCCAGCGTCACCGACAGCGTGACCAGTTTGCTCGGCCGGATGGTCGACGGCACCGCGAGACCGGTCAGCGCGAATTCCGGATGGGTGGGAAAGACGCTCACCGCCGGCTCGCGCGCGCTGCTCAATGGCCGGCTGGTGATGAAGGCGAGAACGCAATCGCTGTCGCTGCTGGCCCCGAGCACGACTGCGGGCCGACGTTTGGCCGTCGACAGATCGGTGAACGGGAACGGGATCAACAGGATGTCACCGCGCGCGATCGGTCGTCCCACGGCGGGCATCAGAGCGGCTCGCCGGCCCGATCGTCATAGAGATCGGGCTCGTCTTCCAACCAGTCGAATCCGCCGCCGGCGCTCGCGAGACGTGCGACCTCCCACGCCGGCGTGTCCTCCGACACCTGTCCGCCGCGGACCCGCTGCAGCAGCGCATCCTCGAGCAGGAGCCGCACGACCTGCGGCACCGTGCGCCGTTCCTGGCGCGCAACCGACTCCAGCGTTCGATACAGGCGGGTATCCAGCCGGACGTTGACCTGGCGCTGACCGGGCTCTGCCCGGCGCGCCTTTTTGCGGATGGCCTTGGGCATTTTCTGCCTCCGCACATCCCGTAGCATTTGCTACAATGGCACGCAATCGGCTTGCCGCCCCTCCCCCCGCGCTGCGCCGGCTTGAACCGCCGGAGCCCGGAACCCTATGGTGCGCCGGTGCCGCAGCTGTTGTTCGTGACCGGGAAGGGCGGGGTCGGCAAGACCACCGTGGCGGCGGCGCTGGCGCAGCGGCTGGCGGAGCGCAAGCGGCGCACACTGATCGTCGAGATGGCGGCGGACCGCAGCCTGGCCGGGCTGTTCGGGGCGACCGAGCTGGCCACCGAGCCGCAGCCGTTGGACGACTATCTGAGCGGCGTGCGCCTCGATCCGCGCGCCTTGGTCGAAGCCTACTTCAAGCGCCTGCTGCGCTTGCCGTTCCTCTCACGCCGGCTGTTCGCCAGCGGCACCTTTCGCGCCGTCACCGCGGCCGCACCCGGCGTGACCGAGTTCCTCATCCTCGAGCACCTACTGCAGTGGGGCGAACCGGGGCGCTTCGGACGGCGGGCGGCATTCGATGCCATCGTGGTCGACGGCCCGGCCTCCGGCAACGCCGTGCGCCTGCTGCGCACACCGCGCCAGCTCGCCCGCCTGGTGCCGCGCGGGCCGCTGGCCAACGCCATCGGGCGGCTGGGTGATCTGCTCGGCGATGCGCGCCGCACGCAGGTGGCGCTGGTCACCATCGCCGACGAGATGGCCATCAACGAAACGCTCGAAGCGCGCGGCGCCCTCGCCGAGCTCGGCCTGCATCTGGCGCGGCCGGTGCTGAACCGCGTCTGGCCGCAGCGCTTCACCGCTGCCGACGCCACCGCGATCGCGCGCCTCAGCGCGCAAGCCGACGAGCCGCTGCTCGCCGCCGCCCGCCTGCAGCTGCGCGCCCGTCACGAGGCTGCGACGCAGCGCGATCGCCTGCGCGATGCGTTCGGCGCCGCGCCCGTGGCGTTGCACGAGGTAACCCATGGTGGGCTCGACCGCGCCGCGCTCGGCCGGGTTGGGAAGACCCTCGAACGGGAGCTGTTCGGCGATGGCTGAGCCGATCGACGCGCTGTTGCAGCAGCGCCTGGTGGTCTGCGTCGGCGCCGGCGGGGTCGGCAAGACGACGACGGCGGCGGCGCTGGCCGTCGCGGCGGCCCTGCGCGGGCGGACGACGGCCGTGATCACCGTCGACCCGGCGCGCCGGCTGAAGGACGCGCTCGGTCTCGAGGCGCTGTCCGGTGACGCACGCCCGGTGCTGCTCGGCGACGGCGCCGCGCCGCTCGACGCCCTGGCGCTCGACACCAAGCGCACCTTCGACCGGCTGATCGAGCGCGTTGCCCCCAGTCCGGACATCGCACAGCGCATCTTCGCCAATCGGCTCTACCAGGAGCTGTCCAGCGAGCTCGGCGGCTCGACCGAGTTCATGGCGATGGAGAAGTTGCACGAGCTGCTGCAGGTCGGGCGCTACGAGCTGTTGGTGGTCGACACCCCGCCGAGCGCCGACGTGCGCGAGCTGCTCAACGCCCCGGGGCGCATGGCCGAGCTGCTCGCCTCGCAGGCGGTCGACTTCCTCAAGGCGCCGGCCTCGATCCTCGCCGGCGGCAACGAGTCGGGGCTGGCGCGCGTCACCCTCGCCGCGGTCCTCAAGGCGCTCGAGCGCTGGTTCGGCATGACGTTGCTCAGCGATCTGTCGGATTTCGTCGCCGGCTTCGAGCATCTCGTCGACGGCTTCCGCGCCCGCGCCCAGGCCATCGATGCGACCCTGCGCGCCACCGATACCAGCTTCGCCGTCGTCACCTCGCCCGAGCCCAACACGATCGCCGCCAGCGTTGCGTTCGAGCGCGAGTTGCAGCGCGGCGGCCTGCCGGTGGCCGGCTTCATCGCCAACCGGGTCTACGACTTCCCACCGCTTGCCGCCGGCGCCGGCGCGGCGGCGCCGGCGCCGCTGCGCCGCAAGCTGCTGGCCAACTACGAGGACTTCGCCGCCCTCGCGACACGCGATCGCGCCGCGCTCGACACCCTGCGCACCGAGGCCGGCGTTCCGCTGCTCGCCACCCTCCCCGTCCTCGAGGAGCCGCCCGCGTCGCTCGACGCGCTGCGGCAGATCGCCGCTCGATTGAGCAACCCGCCGGCCCGCCGCCAACGCAAGTCCTCGCGCTAGCGGCTTGCACGCCTTGGAGGGCGCCGGGCGCGAGGGCGGGCGGGCGGCCATCACCACCCAGCCCGGCGCCGAGGGCCCGGCGCCCTCCAAGGCGCGCAAGCCGTGCCGTGCGGGCGGATGGTCAGTCCGCCGCTTTGCGGCGTTTCTTCGCTGCGCGGCGGACGGGCTTGTGCGCCACGGGTGGCGGCGTGGCGGCGGCGTGCTGATGGGCCAGCACGCGGTCAAGCTTCATGCTCAGGTTGACCATGCTGCCCTGCAGGCCCTCGATCTTGGCCAGCACGCGGTTGTAGTCGGCGCGCGAGGGCACGTTGAGCACCGACAGCACCGTCTGCATGTTCTTGTCGACGCGCCGTTTGGCATCGACCGCGCGCTCGACGGTCTTGCCCAGCTGCTCGCGCACGCGCGGGTTGCGGCCGAGCTCCTCGAGGAAGACGCTGACCACTTCCTCACCGCGCTCGATCAGGCCCGACAGGACTGACTGCGCTTGGTTGCGCGCCGAGGTCTTGGACGGCATGGCGAGGTCGTATAGTACCTGCCCGGTGGGGGCGCAACCGTGACCTGGGACGTGGTGGTCGGCTACCTGACGACGCTGCGGCTCTACAATCCCGATCTCGATCCGGGCACGCTGCTGCGCACGGTGCTGGTCCTGCACCTCTGCGACGCCGTGCTCTGCCGGCTGTTCGCCCACAACAACGGCTACTCGAAGAACCTGTGGACCGGCCTCGGCTTCGTCTTCGGCCTGTGGAGCGTCGCCCTGCTGCTCATGCTGCCGAAGCGCTCGTCCCCTCCGCAATGACCGTCGCCAGCGCCTGGCCGGCCGTGTGGGTCAGCGTCAGGTGCCAGTGCGCGATGCCGAGCGCCTCGGCCCGCGCCAGCGCGCCGCCGTGCAGGCGGATCGTCGGCCGCCCGGTGGTGCGCACCACCTCGATATCGCGCCACCAGACGCCCTTCGCGTAGCCGGTGCCGAGCGCCTTCATCACCGCCTCCTTGGCGGCAAAGCGCGCCGCGAAGCTCTCGGCGTGCCGCCGGCGTTTCAGGCAGTAGGCGACCTCGTCGGCGGTGAACACGCGCCGCCGGAAGCGCGCGCCCCAGCGCGCATGATCCACCGCGCGCTGCACGCGCTCCACTTCGATCGCGTCGGTGCCAATGGCGATGATCATGGCCGCATGAGCGTCGCGATCAGCAGGCGGCGCAGCTCTCGCACGTCGCCGTATCGCACGGCGCGGTCTGGCGCGCAGCGAAGGCCTTGCGGCGTTCGACGGCGAGGTAGCGCTTGTCGATGCGGTGGTCGATGAAATCCCAGGGCAGGCGCTCGCCGTCGTCGTAGGTGCGGTGTACGTAGGCATCGGGCGGCGGCAGGTCGGCGAGGCCGTCGCGCCGCCAGGTGCGCAGCGTGCTCCACCAGTCGCCGCCGGCGGCGTGCACCGCGTCGATGAAGTGGCTGACGCGGCGGTCGCCGCGCGACAAGACAGCTTGCAGATACGCTTCGCGCGGCGATTCGACGTCGAGCTTGGTGTTGGGCGCGCGGCCGACGGCGCGGGTCAGCAGCTGCACCTTCTGCTTCAGCCGCGGGATCGGGTCCATCGGATCCCACTGGAACGGCGTCCACGGCTTGGGCACGAATGGGTTGAGCGAGATGGTCACGGCGCCGACGCGGCGCCGCTCGCGCCCGCCCGCGGTCAGGCGGGCGCGGATGCGCGCGGCGAGCCCGGCGATCTCGAGCACGTCGTGCTCGACCTCGGTCGGCAGGCCGATCATGAAATACAGCTTCAGGTGCTGCACGCCTTCGCCGACCAGCAGATCCGCGGCGCGCAGGATGTCCTCCTCGCCGAGGTTCTTGTTGATCACCCGCCGCATGCGCTCCGAGCCGGCCTCGGGCGCGACCGTGACGCTGCGGGTGCCGCCCTGCGCCAACACGGCGGCCAGGCGTGGGGTGACGCAGTCGGCCTTCAGCGACGACGGCGACAGCCGCCCGCCGCGCGCGCTGGCCAGCTCGCTCAGGCGGTCGACGCCGGGGACGCTCGCCATCTCGGCGCCGACCAGGCCGATGGTCGAGCGATCGGCCAGCCCGCGCTCGACGCTGCCCGCCAGCCCGTCCGGATCGCGCGTGCGGATCGGCCGGTACATGTAGCCGGCGGCGCAGAAGCGGCAGCCCCACTGGCAGCCGCGGCTGGCTTCGACCATCACCATGTCGCCGAAGACCGCCTCGTCGTTGAGCACGCGGGTCGTGGTCTCGAAGCGGTTCAGATCCCAGATCAGGCGGCGCTCGACGCGCGCCGGGCCCGGGCCGCGGTGCTCGAGGGCGGCGGTCACCGGCCCGTCGAAGCGCGGCGCGAAATGCTCGGGCACGTAACTCCCGGCGACCTGGACCGCCGCCGCGGCGAGCAGCCCGGCGCGGTCGCCGCCGCGCGGCGGCCATTCGCGCAGCAGGGCGAGGAGCTCGGGCAGCATCTCCTCCGCCTCGCCGATCAGGAAGAGGTCGACGAAGTCGGCGATCGGCTCCGGGTTGAGGAACACCGCCGGCCCGCCGGCGAGCACCAACGGCGCCGACGCATCGCGCGCGCGGCGCCGCGCCGGCAGGCCGGCCAGATCGAGCAGGCGCGGCACGTTCAGGTAGTCGGTCTCGAACGAGATCGACAGCGCCAGCACGTCGCAGTCGGTCACCCGCCGGCCGCTCTCCAGCGTGCGCAGCGCGCCGCGCCCGAGGGCGGCGTCGTCAGCCTCGTCGGGCAGGAAGGCGCGCTCGCAGACCACGCCGTCGGCGCGGTCGAAGAGCTCGTACACCGTCTGGAAACCCAGATTGCCCATCGCCACCGGATAGCGATTGGCATAGGCGAGGCAGACGCGCAGCGGCGCGTCCTGCTTCTTGGCGAAGCGGAACTGCTCAGCCGCACGCCGGGCGCGCAGCCGGGCCTCGTAGGCGCTGAGCTGAGACAAACGTGACTCCGTCTGCGACCCTATCGGCCCGGCGGTACAGCCTCAAGAGCCCTGGCGGCGGGCGACGCCCTTGGAGGGCGCCGGTCCCTCGGCGCCGTGCCTGCGACAAGCCCCACGCCCAAACCCCCGGCGCCGAGGGACCGGCGCC
>JBOHWA010000245.1:0-11312 GCA_050735855.1 Binatia bacterium | reverse complement strand
GATCGCCGCGACGTGGGTCGAGCGCCTGCGCCGCGGCGGGGCCGACCCGCTCCCGCTCGAGACCGGCGAGCGCACCGGCGCCGAGGGCGAGCGGACGCGCGACGCGCTGGCGGCGTGGACTGCGGCGGTCGACTGCGCCGTCGTCGGGCTCGGTACGTGTGGCTCGTGCACGATGTGGAGCGTGCGCGACGCCATCGGCGTCGAACAACTGGCCAAGCCGGTGGTCGCGGCGATCTGCGAGGAATTCATCTCGCACGCGCGCACGACGGCCGAGTTTCTCGGCCACCCGCACCTCAAGCTGCTGGTGCTCCCCTACCCGCTCGAGGCGCGCCCCGACGCCGAGCTGCGCGCGATCGCCGACGAGCACTATCCGCGCCTGCTCGAGCTGATCGGCGTGACCGCATGACGTTGACCCGCCCGACCATCACCATCGCCGACGATCCCGAGGCGCTCTACGCGCTGTCGCTCGCCGAGGGCTGGGGTGACGGCGCGCCGCTGATGGCGCCGACCGATGCGCGCATCGTCGCGCTGCTCGCCGCGACGCCGCTGCCGGCCGACCATGTGCTCGGCGCGCTGCCGCCGCGCCACGGACAGGCCACGATCGAGCTCATCGCCATCAACGCCGTGATGGCCGGCTGCGAGCCGCGCGCCTTCCCCCTGGTGCTGGCGGCGCTCGAGGCGATCCTGCGCCCCGAGTGGAACGCGGTCGCCATCACCACGACGACGTCGAGCGTCTTCCCGCTGCTGCTGGTCAACGGCCCGACGCGCGACGCGCTGCGCATCGACTACGGCGCCGGCTGCTTCGGCGGTGCCGCCGGGCGCGGCTCGATGACCATCGGCCGCGCCGTGGCGCTGTGCCTGCGCAACATCGGCGGCCAGCGCGTCGGCGAGACCTCGCGCAGCGTGTTCGGCCAGGCGGCGCGCTTCGGACAATGCCTCGGCGAGTGGGAGGAACGCTCGCCGTGGCCGTCGTTGGCCGAGCGCCAGGGCTTCGCGCGCCAGCAGGAAGTGGTCAGCGTCCACGCCAGCAAGGGCAACTCCCCGCTGGCGGATACCAACAACGACGACCCGCGCGACCTGGCGTACATGCTGGCAAAGAGCATCGCCTATCCGATGAGCAACTACTACCTGGAGCTCACCGGCGACTGCGGTCAGATCGTCATCGCGCTGAACCCGATCTGGGCCGAGCGGCTGGCGCAGGCGTTCGCGCGCCTCGAGACGCTGCAGGCCTATCTGCGCGAGCACGCCTGGCAGCCGATCGAGCTGTGGCGGCCGGCGAACCAGGCGATTCTGCGCCGCAAGCGGCGCGTCGATGCGCAGGGACGCGTCCACCTCGTCAACCGACCCGAACAGTTCGTCCCGATCGTCTGCGGTGGGCTCGGCGGCCTGCACGCCATGGTCCTGCCCAGCTGGTGCCAGAGCGAGATGCAGAGCGCCGTCGCCCGGCGCGCCGGCGTGTGGGACGACGCTGGCCTGGCCGCGGCGCTCGACGCGGCGCGCGCCCTGGTGCGCAGCGATGGGGCGGACCTGCTGCTGATCGCCTCAGACGCATCCGCCGGCCGGCTCGAGCTGCGCCTCGAGCTCGGCGACGATGCCTGCGCGACCGGCGCCTGCGTGATGCCGGCGGCGATGCTCGAAGCGCTGATCGCCGCCGCCGTCGGCCGGCACCTGCCCGGCATCGTCACCGTGTGCCTGCAGGATCCGCGCATCGCTTGAACGGCCGTCCGGATCGGCCTGTCGGTCCCGACTGAGCTGTGCACCACGTCGTGCAAATGTCCGTCGCCAATGACGACCAAGCGCCTCGCCGGCGCCTGCCCCTGGCGGGGATCGCGCTCATCGCGGCGCTGCCGATGCTGTACATGGCCGTCCACCAGCGCATCGACTACGATGGCTGGTGGCATGTCTTCATCGCCCGCGAAGTGCCATGGGAGCGCTTCTGGCGGGACGTGTACCACAACGCGCATCCGCCGATCTTCTACCTGCTCTTGCGGGTCACGGCGTGGCTCGGCGCCGACCGCCTCGTCTATCGCCTGCTCTCGCTCGCCTCCGCGGTCGCCGCCACCTATCTGGTCGGCCGAATCGCGACGCGGGCCTTCCGCACCCCCGCCGTCGCACTGCCGTGCGCCCTCGCGTTCGGACTCGCCATGCCGACCGTCGTCATGGCCTGCGCGGTCCGCAGCTATATGCTCAGCCTGGCGCTTCTGCTGGCCGCCTTCCGGCCCTATCTCGACCTCATCGATCCGCGCCACGGGCGGATCGCGGCGAGGACACGAGTCTGGTTCGTCGTCGCGCTGGTCGGCGCGATTCTCACGCACTACTCGGCGATCTTCTTCTTCCTCGCGGCCATGGCGCTCCCGTGTCTCTACGCCACGGTCGACCGTCGATACCGGGCCTGGTGGGGTAAGCGCCTGCGGACCGACTGGCGCGGGGCGATCGCGACCATCGTCCCCATCGCGGCCGTGGTCGTCGCGGTGTACGTCGCCCATATCTCCAGGTTCGGCGAACCGATGAGCCACGCCGCGCAATTCTACCCCGACCAAGCGGAGGTGGCGGCGGGCTTCTGGCGCGGCTCCGTCGCGTTCCTGGCGCGTACGGTCGTCGCCGAACTCGATCTCTTCTCGCCGCTGCCGATCGCGCAGCGGTCGGTCGCCGCGCGCGCCATCGTCGTCGCCTCGCTGGCTGGGCTCGCCGCCGTCCTGGGTCTGGCGCTCCGTCGCCGACCTGATTGGGTCGTCGCTTCGGCACCGCTCGCCACCCTCGCCATCCTCGCCACCGCGATCATCGGAGCCTCGTTGCTCGGGCGCTACCCCTTCGGCGGCTTTCTTCGCCAGCAGTTCATTCTCTTTCCGTTTGTCGTGCTCACCGGCTTCGCGCTGGTCGACGAGATCGTCGCGCGCCTGCACCGCCGGCAGGTCGCCGTGGTCGCCGTGTCCCTCGCCGTGGGCGTCGGCGGCCTCCTGCAGTGGCACCACATCGTGCTGATCGACGATGAACCGTCGGCTCAAGAGATGGCGGAGTTCAATCACGCGTTCGGGGATTCCGGCGCCGTCTACGTCGATCAGTTCAGCCTGATCCCCTTCTTCGCCAACCATCAGCGCGGCACGTGGTCCGCGCAGCGGGCGTCAGGCGAGAAGTTCTTCACCCTGCCGGTGCTCGAGCCACAGCGGACCCGGCTCGTGGTGCGCGACATGACGCGCTGGGCCTGCGACTTGTCCGACCGGCGGCTCTATCGCGACCTGCGCCAGTTGATCGAGCACTCCCGCCTCCCGTCGATCGACCTGTTTCGGCTCAGGCAGGATTCTCATCGACTGGCCCTGCTGTCGCCTCCGGAACGCGCGCAGTTGGCCGAGTCAGTCATATGGCTGGCGGGCGAAGAGGACCTGCGCGTCGAGCGCCTCGTCCTCGACGGACACAACGTCTACGCCCGCCTTCGGCCCGACGACCGGACGCCGCGCTGACGCCCGTCCGGGTCCCGGCCGGCGCTACCCGCGCGTCAGGCCGACCCCGCGCATACAGTGCGGGCCGCCCCAATGCTCGACCACCTTGCCGTCCTTGAAGCGCAGGATGGCGGTGCCGTTGATCGTCACCCGCTCACCGGAGGGCGGGACGTCGTAGTAGCTGGCGCCGGTGTGCGTGCCGCTGAGGGTCCAGTTGGAGACCACCAGGTCGCCCGACTCGATCAGCAGGTTGATCTGCAGCTCGCGGTCGGGGAAGGCGCGGCGCGTCTCCTCCCAGAACCGCTCCTCATGCGACCGGATGTCGGTGCCGACCACATCGGGCGCGACCCGCTCGGCGACGTGGCTGGAGAACTCCGGCGCGAAATGTTCGCGCACCGCCTCGTAGTCGCCCGCCAGCATGCGGGCGCTGTACTTGCCGAGGATGCGCAGGTTGCGTGACGGTTCCATCATGATCGAGGCCTCCCGTGGCTGCGGTTGCTACCATGGTCCATCCGACCTCGCCACAGCGGCGGGCCAACTCAGGTGGCGACGCAACTTTCCGTCTTGTGGTCCGCCCCGCGCCGCGTAGCCTTTCTGCATGCGCAAAGTGATGAGCACGTGAATCGGCAACTCGGGCTGGCGCTGCCGCTCGGCCTGTTGCTGGCGGCGCCCGCGCACGCGGCGCCGCCGCCCTTGTGCAGCTGGCCAATCGAGACGACCGGTGTCGGCATCACGAACATCGCCTACCCGGATACCGATGCGACCTATTGGACGATGGCCTTCGATTCGACGGCCTCGCCCGAAATGCGCATCACCGGGGAGTTCCCGTCGGCGCGCTTCATGTCGTTCACGGTCTACGACGCTCAGGGCGGCGAGGCAGCCGCGCTGGTCGATGAGGACATCCTGCCCGACCCCGGCAGCAGCAATCCGTTCACACCCGCCGGCGCCGGCAGCAGCGGCGGCACCTACGCGCTGACCGTCCTGGGGCCGTCGGGCACTCCAGGATCCAATACGCTGCTCTTGCCCACCGCAGTCGGATACGTGGTCCTGCGCGTCTATGTGCCGGACGAGGGCCTGGACCGGGAAGGCGGCGTCGCGTTGCCACAGGTTGTCGTGGTCGCCGGCGACGGCAGCGAGCGCACGCTGCCCGCCTGCTCCCCAGGGAGCGCGTCCGCCGTCGGGGTGACGAAATGACGCACTGTCGATCCAGCCTGCGCCCGCGGCTCACGGTCGTGCTGCTCCTGCTGGCGTTGAGCGCCTGTGGGGATGACGATGCATCGGTGCAGCAGCCGCTGTTCGTCGTACCGCAGAACACCGGCGGATACTTCCCCAACCCCGCCAACCGCTACATCGCGGCCGGAACACTGGCCTACCAGCCCGGGCGCCTCGTCGTTGTACGCGGCAAAGGGCCGGTGTTCCCCGACACCTACCCCGGCGACTCGATCTTCGCAGCGGCCAATCCGCCCGGCCCGATTCAGTTGCGCTACTGGTCGATGTGCAACAACGTCGAAAGCTCGCCCTATCCCGCCGTGCTCTGCCGCGCCGACTATGCGACGGCGCTCGACGACGACGGCTACTACACCTACGTGGTGTCGCTCGACGAGTCCGGCACGACACCGCCGACGCCGCCCAACTGGCTGCCGATCGACGCGACCTGGCTGCCGTGGGGACCCACCGACGAGCCGAACATCCTCATCCTGCGCAACATGCTGCCCGCGTCGGGGTTCACGCAGACGGTGCAGGGCGCCGAAGCGGCCGGCTGCACGATCGACAACCAGAGCGGGACGACGGTGCCGTACACGACCCAGCGTACCGCGAGCCAATGCGCGGCGCGCGAGATGGGCGACTACTACCCGCAGGTCGCCTATTGCGATCAGGATCTGTTCGTACGCGAAGGCTGGCAAGGCTGCTTCGCCGCCGCCGGCGTGGATTGAACCGCTCGCGTGTCGCTCCGGCGCGCGCGTGGCTCCAATGCAGCCCTCACCATCGACCCGCTCTCCGACCAGCGCGCTGCGATCGCGCTCAGCCGTCCTGCGCGGTCGGTGTTCGGAGCGGGCCATCGGGGCGCGCGGCGCCACGGGTTCGACGAACGCCGATGGCATCGAGCTGCTCGAGTACCGGCCGTCATGAAGGGCGCTACGCAGGCGCCGACGTAGCTACCGCCCGCGGCGCCCGGCTGACAGGGAGCCATCGGCCGCCCTCGACCGGGCAGCCGCTGTGGCTACAGGTTCTCGATGGCGCAGGTGTAGGTCGCGGCACCGAACGGGAGCGAGCAGACGGTAGTGAGCTGGACCTGTGCGATCTCGAAGGCGGCGGTGAGCTCGGTGGTGGTGCCGAGCTGGAAGGTGACCGGCGGCATCCGCCACGCGGCCTGCCAGTAGCCGGTGATATTCGGCGACGATTCGACCGTCTGCATGGCGACCGCCAGGGCACCGTCGGCGTCGTTGCCGAAGAACAGAATCGCCTCGGCGCCGTCGTTCGGCTGGTCGGCGTCGGCGTTGCCACCGATGGCGAACCACGTCGGCGGCGACGTGCTGGCATCGAGATACTGGCAGACCTGCACCGTACCGCCGAACGGATCGCCCTGACACGCGCTGGCGCTGCGCAGCGCCGCCTGGGTGGCGAGGCCGTCGTAGGTGTCGGCGCTGATCGGCACCAGCGAGATAACGCCGGCGTCGGGTCCGGGTCCCGGTTCGACGGGCGTCGCCGTCGGCACCGGGGTCGCAATCGGCGGCGGATCGCAGTCGTCGTCACCGCACCCGGTGAGCGAGAGTGCCAGCACCGTCGCGGCGAGGCCTCGGGCCAGAAACCGCGCTGCGCGTCGCGTCGTCATGGTGTCGCAGCATGCACCGAAGCGCGGGTGTGAGGCCAGCCCCCGAGGAGAGCGCCGCAGCAAGGCAAACATTGCGCACCGCACATTGGCGCTTGGTTTTGCCGGTTGACCCGGTATACCGGCTGTCTCGGGTGGAGGGGGGCACATGCGACGGATGATGCAAGTGATGGCGGTGGGGCTGGCGGTCGCGATCGGCGCGACCGCCCAGGCGGCGACCTACACGGTGACCGACACAGGCAATGCGGGCATGGGAACGCTGCGCCAGGCCATCCTGGACGCCAATGCCAACGCCGGCGTGGTCGACCTGATCGACTTCGACCTCCCCGGGCCGTCGTTCACCATCCAGCCCACCGCCGCGCTGCCGCAGATCACCGACCCGGTGACCATCGACGGCTACACGCAGGCTGGGGCCTCGCCGAACACCCTGAGCAGCTTCCTCGGCGGCGGCGGCACCAACGCGCTGCCGCTGGTCGAGATCGACGGCTCGCTGGCGGGCGACACCGACGGCCTCCTGATCGAGCATCTCACCAATCTCGGCGCCGGAACGACCATTCGCGGCCTGACGATCAACAATTTCGACAGCAACCTGCGCGCCGGCATCCGCATCAACGACGACGGCAACAACCTGATCGAAGGCAACTTCATCGGCACCGACGTCTCCGGCCTGCTGGCGCGCCCCAACTTCGACGGCATCGCCATCGAGTTGCTCGCCGCCGGCAACCAGATCGGCGGCACGACGCCCGCGGCGCGCAACCTGATCTCCGGCAACAGCAACCGCGGCCTGTCGCTCAATACCAACGACAACGTCATCGAGGGCAACCTGATCGGCACCGACCGCACCAGCGTCGTCGGCCTCGGCAACAGCGCCGGCATGGTGCTCTTCAACTTCGCCGCCAACAACACCATCGGCGGGCTCGGCATCTTCTCCCAGGCGAGCAACACCATCAGCGGCAACCTCGCCGGCGGTGTGATCATCGGCACCAATTCGAACGGCCACGACATTCTCGGCAACCGCATCGGCCCCGGCGGCGACGGCCTGACGCTGCTCGGCAACGGCCTCAGCTCGGGCGTGCAGGTGGGCGGCAACTCGACGACGATCATCAACAACCATATCGCCGGCAACAGCGGCGGCATCTTCATCGGCGCGGTCACCGGCACCGTCGTGCAGGCGAACCTGATCGGCCTGCCGGGCTCGGGCAACAGCGGCAACGGTATTCTGATGTTCGACAGCGTCGACAGCCTGATCGGCGGCACCATCCCCGACGGCAACACCATCGCCGGCAACGACTTCGCCGGCATCTCGATCGTCCGCTCGATGACCACGGCCGACGGCAACGCCATCCTGACCAACTCGATCTCGAGCAACGGCGGTCCGGGCATCGAGCTGATCAACGGCGCCAACAACAACCAGCCGGCGCCGCTGCTCACCTCCGCCTCGGGCGCCAATCGCGTCATCGGCACGCTGAACGCGGCGCCGATGGTGACCTACGTCATCCAGTTCTTCGCCAACGCCAACTGCGATCCCGCCGGCGGCGAAGGCGAGGAGTTCATCGGCAGCCTGACGGCGGCCACCGACGGTACCGGCCTGCTCGCCATCGACCAGACCCTGGGGGCAACCCCCGGCCGGCCGATCATCACCGCCACCGCCACCGATCCCGACAACAACACCTCGCAGTTCTCCAACTGCGTGCTCAACCGCAGCGCGGTCGTGGCTCCGGCGCCGGCGCTCGACACCGCCGCGCTGGCGGCCGCGCTCCTGCTGCTGGTCGGCATTGGCGGCGTGGCGATCGGTCGGCGGCCGGCGGGGTAACCTGCGCTTGCCATACCCAACGGCGGATCGCAGAGTTCGTTGATGCCGCTCACTCGGATGCCGCGCCGTCTGGCAGCACTCGCGTTGATCGGGGCCTTGCCGTTTTTCAGCGCCTGCGGCGATGACGACGGCCCGCCATCTGTTGCGACCCCGACCGGAACCACAACACTGTCGCTCCCGCCGACGCCGACAGCGACCGCCTTACCCACCTTTAGCGCCACCGTGCCGACGGCGACATCGACGGCGACCGGCACCGCGACGACGCCTCCAACCGTCACCTCGACGACGACCCCAACCGTCACCCCAACCGTCACCCCGACGGCGACACCGACTCAGCCGGAGCGCTTCGCGGGGACGGTCGAGGAGTTCTACGTCGTGCCCGATCCCCTGCCGCCGAGCGAGCCCGGCGCACTGATCCGCCTCCAGGACGTCTCCGCCGCCGGCGGGCTGACGACACTGCGCATCATGTACCACTCGCGCGATGCGCAGGATCGCGATCGCGCGGTGACGGGCATGCTCACCTACCCGGACGGCGAACCGCCGGCGGGAGGGTGGCCGGTGGTATCGCTGGCCAACGGAACGACCGGGCTCGCATCGCCGTGCGCCCTCAGCCGGCTGGGGCGCGTTGCACCGACCTTCGGGTTGGCGGCGGTCGGTGTGGTCACCGACTACATCGGCCTCGGCCCGGTCGGTGAGGTCCATCCCTACCTGTCGCGCCCGAGCGAGGGCCACAGCGTCATCGACGCCGTGCGCGCCGCGCGCAACCTGCCCGAGGCCAGCGCCGGCTCGCGCTGGCTGGCGATCGGCCACTCGCAGGGCGGACACGGCGCGCTGTCCGCGCACGAGCTGGGCGAGCTGTACGCCCCCGAGCTCGAGCTCCTGGGCACCGTCTCCCTGGCCCCGGCCGCCCTCTTCGATCGCACCTACGGCGGCATCGACACCGTCGTCGCCCGCATCGTCGGGGTGATGGCGCTCTACGGCGCGGCGGCCGAGCATCCCGAGATCGACCCCGACGACTACGTCGGACCGGCGACCGCGGCGGCGGCGGCCGAGGTGCTCGGCGATCAGTGCCTGGGCGATATCATCCCGGCCTTTCTCGTCATCCCGGCTGAGACCTTCTACGTCAACGATCCGATCCTCACCGAGCCCGCCAGGTCGATCGCGCTGGCCAACGATGTCGGCGGGGTCAAGGTCGACGCGCCGCTCTTCCTCATCTCCGGCACGGCCGACGAGCGCGTCGTCGTGCAGCGCGTGCGCGATCTGCTCGACAAGCTCTGCGCCGCCGAGCAGGTCACCGAGTACCTCGAGCTCGAAGGCGCCAACCACGACAACAAGTACAGCCTGGCCGCCGCGCAGATCAGCGCCTGGCTCGCCGATCGTCTCGCGGGCGCACCGCCGGTCGATTCCTGCCAGTAGGGCGGCAGCAGGACAGGCGGGCGTTCCGCCGTCACGCCCCCGCGGGGAACGGCTGGTTGTCGTCCGGGCGCGGCAGCGCCGCGGGGTCGGGGATCGCCGTGGCCTGGCCGGTGTAGTCGGCGAAGTAGCGCCGGATGCCGGCGCGTTCGAGCACGGCGTCGAGTTGCGGGCTGCGCGCCGCCAGGTAGCGCGCCAACAGAATGCCGCGCGCGCCGGTGAGGAAGTTGGTCGTCGCGATGGTCGCGTCGTCCCCCTCCTCGAAGTGCACGACGGCCGAACCCTCGCGGGTCGCCCGCGCCACCCACGGCAGATAGTGCCGGCCGGTCTCGGCCAGCAGTGCAACGAGCGACTCGGGCAGCGCGCCGGCAGCGAGCCAGTCGCCGAACACCGGCTCGCCGGGGGGGCGCCGCTTGTCGGCGCCGGGAGCGGGGGTGAGGAGGGCGTGCGTATAGCCGACCACCGCCGTGGCGGATGCTTCCATCCAGGCGCAGCACAGCGGGTCGTTGATGAAATGCGCGATGTTACCGCCGAAGAGCGCGAAGTCGGCCAGCGACGGGCGGCCGCCGAGCAGATAGCCGTGCGTCTCGACGTGCGCAGCGAGCGCCCGCTGCCACGGCATGAGCGACTCGGCCACCCAGGCGTCGATGTTCTGCGGCGTGGTGCCGAGGCGCGGCAGGCAGGCGGTCATCGCGCCGCTGACCATCGCGTGCGTGTCGCCGATGCTGCCGGGGAACTCGCGGCTGCCCTCGCGCGCGATGTCCCAACTGCCCGACGTGGCGTTCTGCGGATACAGCCAGCGCGTCCCGACGGCATGGCGGTAGAGCCACTCGTCGGAAAAGTCGTCGAGCACGTAAGCAAGGAAGGCCAGCAGCGGATCCGCCGGCAGCACGGCGGGGATCGGGTATAGATGCTCCAGGTGCAGGATCACCGCCGTCGAGTCCCAGATCAGCTCGCCCGCCGGCGTCGTCACCACCGGGATGCCGCCGTTCCATCCCGCCGCGCGCGCCTCGATGTTGATGCCGATGCTCGGCTGCAGCCGCCAGGGCAGCCCCTTGTAGTCGAGGTAGCCGGTCACCTTGCGGGTGAAGAACGACGGCGTCAGGCCGTGGACGACGAAGTGATGCAGTGTCATTCAGCGCATCTCGAAATCGGCGAGCGAGGGCTGCTTGGTCCAGGTCCAGTAGTCGACCAGGCGCCACGGTGAGGTGGTGAGGACGCGGCCGTGGGCATTCTTGTACCAGCTGTTCTCGCTCGGGTGCGACCACACCATCGTGGTGTGGCGGGCGTCGAAGCGCTCGGCGTAGGCGTCGTGCACGTCGCGCCGGCATTCGATGCTGGAGCGGCCCGCGCGCAGCAGCTCGGCCAGACAGCTCACCGTGTAGCGGACCTGGCATTCGGAATGAAAGATGATGCTGCCGGCGTGCGCCAGGTTGGTCCCCGGTCCGTAGAGGCAGAAGAAGTTCGGGAAGCCGGGAACCGTGATGCCGAGGTAGGCGCGCGGCTCCTCGCCCCATTGCTGGCGCAGGTTGACCCCATCGCGGCCGACGATCTCCATCGGCCAGAGGAAGCGGTTGGCCTGGAACCCGGTGGCGTAGACGAGGACATCGAGATCGTACGCCCGGCCATCGGCGCAGCGCACGCCGCGCGGCGTGATCGCCTCGATGCGGTCGGTGACCAGCTCGACGTTGTCGCGCTTCAGTGTCTGCAGCCAGGTGCCGTTGTCCTGCAACATGCGCTTCACGAACGGCGGGTACTTCGGAATCACCTTCTCGAGCAGAGCCGGATCGTCGCCGATCTGCTCCGCCATGTACTGGGT
>JBOHWA010000244.1:0-7547 GCA_050735855.1 Binatia bacterium | reverse complement strand
CATACGAGCTGTGCCGCGACCAGCTCGCGGCCCTCGGCTTCCGTTTGCCGGTCGCCACCGGCCCGGCGGCCAAACCGCTGCGCCTCGACGGCATGACCGCCGCGGCGCGCGAGCTGCTGACCGCGGTGTCGCCGCGCGGCGAGTTTCGCCTCGTGCCACGCCTCGCCGGGGCGGCGGTCGTCGCGCCGGGCGCCGGCCCGGACGACGACCGCGAATTCTATGACCCCACCAATCGCGAGGTGACACAGCGCTATCGCCAGGCGCTGGCGGAACTGGAGCGCGCCGGGTTCATCGAGCGCGACGGCGAGGCGCGTCGCCTGAGCGCGATGGGCTGGCCGGCCGCCCGGCTGCTGACGCGCCAGGAGCTCGACCGTATCGCGCTGCGGGCTCGCCATCTGGCCGAGCCCGAGCAGCGGCTGTTGCGGCTGATCGCCGACTGCCGGCAGCGCTACAAGGTCGACAAGCTCGTGCTGCGGCGCGATGGCTCATCGATCAGCGCCGTCTACGGCAACGGCCAGACGGTGCCGGTACCCGATCTCTGCCCGCGCGCTGAAGCGTTCCCGGACGCCTCCGACGCGGCGGCGGATTTCGAAGCGCTGGTGACGGGCATCCCCGCCGGCTACCTCGCCGCCCTGCCCGAGCGCCGGCCCGGCAACCCGTTCGTCCTGCGCCTGACCGAGACCGGCCTGCGCTACCTGCGCTACGCCGACGTCGTCTGCGCCGCAGCGGCCTGATCGCGCGCGCCACGGCGCCACGGTCCGTGCCGTCAGTCCTGCCGGGTCGTCACGGGTTGCACGGATCGGGGTCGCAATCACCTGGGCCGATGTTGACGCCGCCGCGGGCGGCGCACTGCGCCGCCGTGCGGTCCTCGCATTCGGAGACCGTGCCGGATTGCTTCGGGACGCAGCATTGGATGTCGTCCGGCTCGACTCCGGCACAGGTGTCCGGGGCGCACACCCCGATGCCCAGGTTGACGCCGCCGGCGGCGGCGCACGCGGAAGCGGTGCGGTCCTCGCACTCGCCTTCGCCGAGACAGCAGCGCACGTCGGGGTTCGGCGGCGGGACGTCGGCACACGTATCGAGCGCACACGCGCCTTCGCCTTTGGAGACGCCACCCTGGTCGGCGCACTGCGAGGCGGTGCGGTCCTCGCACTCGATCTCATCGCCGGCCGCATTCGGCAGGCAGCAGCGCACGTCCGGATTTGGCGGCGGCACATCGGCGCAGGTCTCCGGCAGACACACCGTGCCCGTCTTCACCACGCCGCCGGCGTCGACGCACGCCGCCGCCGCGCGATCCTCGCACTCGATCTCGTCGCCCGACGCGTTGGGCAGGCAACAGATGCCGTGGCCGTTGGACGGCGGCAGGTCGGCGCATGGGTTTGGGCTGCACACGCCCGTCCCCATCTCGACGCCACCCAGCGTCGCGCACGCCGCCGCGCTCCGGTCCTCGCAGTTCCAGACGTAGTAGGCCGGCACACAGCATTGCGTCACCGGCATGGTCAGCGGCGTCGCCGTGGGCGTGGGCGGCGGACTGACACTCGGGGTCGCCGATGCCGCGCAACTCCCCAGACTGCTGCTCACCGCGGCGATCAGCTCGTTGATCGCCACCGCCGCATTTCCGTCCGGATCGCACGCCGCGCACTGCGCCAGCGGCGCCGCGCCCAGGCTGATACCAACGCAGGCGATCAACTCGTTGATCGCCACGGCGCCATTCGAATTGCAGTCACCGGCACACACCTGTGCCGGCGCCCGGCCGGCTACCCATCCTGCGACGACGCTGCCCACGAGACACGCAACCACCCTCTTCATCTGCTCGCTCCTCCCGACACTCCCTCGTCAGCGGGTTGCACGCGACGTGCCACCGAGCTGGTCGTGCAGGGACTCATCGCCTTCCGACAGGCGAGTCGCACAGTTGGAGAGCTCCGTTCCCAGCCCCGGTTCGCGGTATCACGCCAACTCCCAGAGCGAGCCGTCTACAGCGTCCGGATCTCGGGACGCCAGGCCCCGGCTTCCGCACACAGGTGGGCGACGTAGCCGGCGGCGCACGACACCTCGACCGTCGTCCACTGCGCCCGCTCGGCGCCGATCGGCTCGAGGGACCTCGCCAGCCCCTCGCCCTGGGCTTTGACGAACGCTTCCTTGCGCGTCCAACCGCGGAAGAACGCGGCGGAGCGATGCGGCTCTTCGAGACCGCGCAGGCTGGCGGCTTCCTCGGCGGTGAAGAAGCGGTCCGCGAGCGCCAGGACGTCGATGGCGCGGTCGATGCGCTCGACGTCGATGCCTACTCTGCGGCCGCGGGTGAACGCGAGCGCCACCACCTCGTACGCATGGGTGATGTTGAACTCGAGCGGTGCGCCACCGGCCAGCGCCGGCTTGCCCCACCGATTGTACGTGAACGTCAGATCGCGCGGCGCCATCTGTAGCTGGTGGGCCAGGATCTCGCGCAGCAGGCCGCGACCGACGACGAAGCGTTCCCGATCCGCAGGGTGATGAAATCGTGCTGCGCGCTCGCGCTCGTCTGGGTTGAGGTGCTCAGCAAGGGCGGTGAGGCGGTGCCGGTGTCGAGGGATCTCGGCCAGGACGACAGCGACCGTGTGCTCAGCGAACACGCGGGTCACCCGCGTGAGCCACGGCGAGCCGCCGCCGCAACGCCGCGGCGAGCTCGTCGACGTGTTCCGCGTCGAGCATGGTGTCGTGCGTGCCCGAGACCTCCTCGACCCGCAGGCCCTGCGGGATGAGGTGGCGCCACGCCGACACCAGGTCCTTCTTCTCTGACGCGGCGACGACCAGGACGGCGGGCCCGCTGAAACTGCCCGGCCGGTAGCGGCCGGCGAGGGCGACGAACGGATCGTTGGCCGCCGCCTTGTGGGGCCGCTCACCGCGCAACGTCCGGCGCACGGTCTCGAGACGCGCGGCGAGGTAGCGCCAGGGATTGTCGGACTTGCCGCTCGCCATCACACCAACATGGTACGCGATGCGAGCCAGCCAGTGACGCACATGCACCTTGAGAAACAGGGGCCACGGCAGATTGTTGGGCGTCGTATCGAGCAGCGCCAGCAGCCCGACGGTGCCGCCCGACGCGACCAGCTGGCGGGCCACCTCGAAGGCCACCAGGCCGCCCGCCGAGTAGCCGCCCAGATAGTACGGGCCGCCGGGATCCATGGCGCGCAAGTGCTGCACGTGATGCGCGGCGATCTCCTCCAGGCTGGCGGCGCGCCGCAGGGTGCCATCCGAGCCAACCGCCTGAAGCCCGTAGGCCGGTTGGTCAGGCCCCAGGGCACGGGCGAGATCGAGCAACGACAGCACACTGCCGCCCCAGCCGTGCAGGAAGAAGAACGGCGGCTTCGTGCCCTTCGGTCCCATCGGCACGACCGGCGCCCGTCCCGCCGGCATGGGCCCGATCATGCGTCCGTCGTCAGCGGCGATTGCCGCGCCGGCGTCCTCCGTCAGGCCGCGAATCGCCGCCGCCAGGTCGCGCACGGTCCTGGCGTCGATCAGATCCGCCGGCCGCAGCCGCGCGCCGTAGCGCTGTTCGATGTGGACGAGGACGGTCATCGCGGCGATGGAATCCCCCCCGGCCGCGACAAAGGTTTCGTCCATGCCGATGCGCGGCACGCGCAGCACGGCGCCCCACAGCGCGGCCAGCTCCTCCTCGAGGTTCTGTGCCGGCGGCAGCGCCGCCGCCGTTGGCTGCTCGGCCAACGCTTCGAGTCGGGGACGATCGATCTTGCCCGCCAGCATGATCGGCAGTGCGTCGATCGCCACCCAGCGCGCGGGGATCGTCCAGGGCGGCAGCCGCGCGCCCAGGTGGGCGCGCAATGCCGACGCATCCATCGGTCGGTCGGGCTCGGTGACCACAAAGGCACACAGGCGGCGCTCGCTGGCGTCGCCGCAGGCCACCACCGCCGCCTCGCGTACGCCGGGCAGGCTCGCCAGCGCCGCTTCCACCTCGCGCACGTCCACCCGGTAGCCGCGGATCTTCACCTGGTGATCGCGCCGGCCGACAAACACAAAGCGCCCGTCGGGCAGCAGGCTGCCCCAATCCCCGGTGGCGTATCGGCGCTGGCCGGGCACCGCGGCCGGGCGGAAGGCCGCGGCGGTTTCGTCCGGCCGGCGCCAGTAGCCGTCGGCCAGCATATCGCTGGTCACCACCAGGGTGCCCTCGACCCCGGGCGGCTGTGGTGTGCCATCGTCGTCGACGATCTGCAGCGTCTTTCCCGCCACCGGCCAGCCCGCCAGCGCATCGGCGCCGTGCACGTCGGTGTCGCGATCGAAGCGCGCCTGCGTGAGCAGGCCCGCCTCGGTGGTGGAGAAGCGGACCACCAGCGCGCAGGCCGGCGAAAATCGCCGCTGCCACAGGGCGAGATCGGCCGGCAACACGACATCGCCGGCCAGGGCGACCAGGCGCACGGAGGGGAACAGGTTCTGACGTTCGAGAGGCAGCGCAGGCTCCACCGCCCCGAGCGCGGCGAGGAAGCGCCGGAACAGCAACGTCGGGGGGTGCAGCACCGTGATCCGCTGCTCGTCGAGCCATGCGTTGAAGGCGGACAACCCCTGCGCCGATACGTCGAAGACACACAACGTGGCACCGGACAGCAGCGCACCGAACAGGTCCACCTGCGACGCGCCGGAGCTCGCGTGGGAGAGCAGCGACACCCGGTCGCCGACCCCGATTCCATCGTACTCGACGGCCTGCGCCACCCGGTGCTGGATGGCGCGATGGCTCCTCAACACGCCTTTGGGTTGGCCGGTGGTCCCCGAGGTGTAGACGATGGTGGCCAGGTCCGCGGCGCACACGGGCGGCGCCGGGCGGGCGACTGGTTCCGCCTCACCCACCTCGTCGAGCACCACGACGGCGGCAGATGCGGGCCCGGCGACCGCCCGCGCCCGCGGCGCGCACCCGGCCGTCGTCAGCACCAACACCGGCGCCGCGTCGGTCATGATCGCGCACTGCGCCGCCTCGGGCAGCTGCGGGTGGAGCCCCAGCGACATCTTGCCCGCCACGACGACTGCCAGCGTCGCGATGACCATCTCGGGTGAGTGCTCAGCCAGCACCGCGACGCAGTGATTCCCCGGCGGCGTCAGGCGCGTGATCGCGCTGGCCACCGCCTCCACCCGTTGCTGCAGCTCGCGGTAGGTCCAGGCGCGGCCGTCGCCGAGCAGGGCCGGGCAGTCGGCGAACCGGCCGGCCGTCTCGGCAAACGCATCGCGGATCGAGCCCTCACCCGGCATGATCACGCGCGCCCACCATCGCCTGCAGGGTGCCCACGTACGACTGGACAAAAGCGTCGATCGTCGCCGGCCGGAACAGATCGGTGTTGAACTCGCACCAGGCCCGCAGCCGCGGCCCCTGCGCCGCGACGATGAGCGAGAGATCGTACTTCGACACGCCGCGATCGATCTTGACCGGCGCCATCGCCAGGTGCGGCAGATTCGGCAGCGTGTCGGGCGCCTGTTGCAACACGAAGCGAACCTGAAAGAGCGGCGGGCGCGCGCCGGAGGCGTCGAGATCGCGCACCAGTTGCGCGAACGGATACTCCTGGTGGGCGAACACCTGCGGCACGACCTCACGCAAGCGCGCGATGAGCGCGGCGGGTGTCGGCTCGTCCCCGACGCGCAGGCGCAGCGCGACGCTGTTTCCCACCGGACCGACGAGGTGGCGGGTCTGGGGCTGCATGCGATTCGCGACCGGCGTGCCAACGACAAGGTCGTCCTGGCCCGACCAGTCCCGCATCGCCAGGCCGAAGGCAGCCAGCAGCGGCACGAACAGCGTGGTTCGGTGGTCGCGCCTGAGGCGATCGAGTCGGCCGGCCAGATCGGCCGGGAATGGGAACTCGACGCGCGCACCGGCCAGCGTATGGCGAGCCCGGCGGGGACCGTCGGTCGGCAGCTCGATCGTGCGCGGCGCGCCGGCGAGGTGGTCGCGCCAGAAGGCGGCGTGCTGGGCGAAGTCGCCGCCGTGCAGGCGGGCCTTCTGCCAGCGGGCGAAATCGGTGAAGGTGATCGGTGGTGGCGCAAGCGGAACGGGTTGCCGTCTCGAGAGCGCATCGTAGACCGCCAGCAGATCCGCGAAGAAGATGCCGGGATACCAGGGCTCGTCGCGCGCGACGATCGCCTGGAACGGCAGGCCCAGCGACCAGCAATCGGCGGCGATGTGATGGGCCGTCACGATGAGGGTGCTGTCGTCGGGCGCATGCCGCACCAACGCGGCGCGCACCGGCAAGCGGTCGCCCAGATCGAACCGGTGGCCCGCCTCACGCTCGATCGCCGCCGTGGCGTCGGCGCCGTCGAGCACCTCGAGCTCGATGTCCTGGTCCTCACGCACGCGCGTCCGCGGGCCGTCCGGGCCATCCTCGAACACCGTGCGCAGCGCCGTGTGGTGGCGCACGACCGCCCGCAGGGCGCCGTGCAGCGCGTCGAGGTCGAGCCGTCCCGACAACCGCACCGCCCTGGGGACGTTGTAGTAGTGACCATCGACCCCAGCGCGGTGCAGTGCCCACAGGCGTTCCTGATCGAGCGACAGCTCGCGCACGCCACCGGGCACCGGCCTGATCGGCGGCAGCCCCGGCGCGTGCCCGTCGGTCAGGGCGCCATCCACCCAGGCGGCAAGCGCCACCGCGGTGGGATGCGCGAACACGGTGCGCAGCGGCACGGCGACGCCGAATCGCTCGCCCACCCGCGCGACGAGCTGAGCGGCGAGCAGCGAGTGCCCGCCCAGGGCGAAGAAGTCCTGCTCGGCGCCGACTCGATCGAGCTTCAACACCTCGCACCAGAGCGCCAGCATCGCCACCAGGGTCTCTGGCGCGGCGCCCACAGACTCTGGCAGCTCCGCCCCCGGCGTCGCGGCCGACGTCAGCGCTGCGCCGGCCGAACCGGGTCGCAGCCATTCGCACAGCGCTCGCCGCGGTTCACCGACGCACGTTTCGAGGACCTGCTCGTAGCGCTCCAGGAGGCGCTCGATCCGATCGGCGTCGAAGAGATCGGCGTTGTAGACGGCCCGCACCTCGATCCGCTCGCGCCGCTCGCGCACGTAGAGCGTCATGTCGAACTTGGTCTCGGGGTCCACCAAGACTTCGCGCTCCACGGCGGGATTCTCGGTCGCCAGGCCGGGGTCGTCGACATGCAGGTGGTTGAACAACACCTGGAAGACTGGCGCATGGCTGGCGTCCCGTCGCGGCGCCAGTGCCTCGACCACGCGCTCGAACGGCGCGTCCTGATGCGCGAAGGCCCCCAGCACCGTTGCACGCGTGTCAGCGAGTACCGTCGCGAAGCTCGCGTCCTCGCCGATGCGGGTCCGCAGCGCCAGCGTGTTGATGAAACACCCGATCACGCATTCCAGCTCGCGGCGGGTGCGGCGCGCCACCGGGATTCCCACGACCAGATCGCGCGCCCCGCTGAGCTCGTGCAGCAGGATGTTGAAGCCGGCGAACAACTTCATGAACAGCGTGCTGTTCAGTTCAGCCGATGCCTGGACGAGGGCCCGGCCGAGCTCTTCCGGCAGGCAGCGCATCACGCTCGCGCCGTTGAACGTCTGCAGCGCCGGCCGC
>JBOHWA010000243.1:0-1718 GCA_050735855.1 Binatia bacterium | reverse complement strand
CGCCAGCGCGGCGCACGGCAGCAGGACCGCGCCGTGCATGACGTACTTGGCAATGCTCATCAGGACCTCCTTGGCAGTGCTCATCAGGACCTCCTCGGCGCCGTCTGACGCCTCTGCCCGGACGGGCGTACCGTCGCGGCGTCGCCTGTGCCCTGGTTTGGGGACGAGCCACGCCGCCGCGGCACGCCGTTCACGACAGGAGGAGCGAACGATGCGATACCTGGTGCATGCAGTGATCGGTCTGATGGTGCTCGGCGGATGGGGCAGCGCGACGCTGGCGCTCTCGCCGCGGGAGACGTGCGAGGCGGACAAGCTGAAGCGCGCCGGGCTCTACGGCGTGTGCCGGCTCAAGGCCGAGTCGGCGGCGGTCAAGGCCGGTGGCGCGGCCGCGTACGACAGATGCGATGCGAAGTTCATCGGCAGGTGGCAGGCCGCCGAGGCACGCGCCGACGACCAGTGCCCGAGCCGTGGCGACCTGGGCAACGTGGCAGAATTCATCCGCGCGCACACCGACGCCCTCACCGCGGCGCTGGGCGGCGCGCCGCTGCCCAGTTGCGCGCTCGAGCTCACGACCTGCCACGCCGATCTCGACCGGGTACTGGCCGAAAGCGAGCAACGGGCACACGCACTGGTCGACTGCCAGTCGAGCGTCGTGGCCGGCCAGATGGCGCTGGGCCAGTGTCGCGGCGATCTGGGCACCTGCGCCGTCGATCTCGCCACCTGCGGCGCGGGCCTGACCACCTGCGGCGCCGACCTCGCCCAGCGCGACGCCGCGCTCGCCACCTGCGCCGCCGACCTGGCCGCCTGCCGGGCCGGCTGCGGCAACGGCGTGATCGACGCCGGCGAGCAGTGCGACGGCAACGCCCTCGGCGGCGCCAGCTGCACCAGCCAGGGGTTCGCCGGAGGGACAGTGGCCTGCGATCCCGGCACCTGCGGGCTCGACACCGGCGCCTGCTGGAGCGCGCGCCTGGTGGACAACGGCGACGGCACGGTCACCGACCACGGCAGCGGCCTGACCTGGGAGAAGCAGGTGGCGCGCGACGGCAACCCGGTCGCCGGCAATCGCCACGACGGCGACAACACCTACGTCTGGGCCGGCACCTGCGCCGTCGGCGGCGGCCTCTGTCAGCCCACGGCCGCCGCCGCGGCGGCCTGCCACGCCGGGGTCGAAGGCGCGGACAAGGGCTGCGACACCTGCACGCAGGGCGCATGCACCGTCAGCAGCCTGGCGGTGACCACGACCTGGCAGTGGCTGGTCGACCTGAACAGCGGCGCCTTCGCCGGTCACAGCGACTGGCGACTCCCGACCCGCGCCGAGTTGGAGACCATCGTCGACTACAGCCGCATCGTCCCGGCGGCGCCCGGCGCGTTCCGCGGGCAGTTCTGCGGCAGCCCGACGTGCACGGACCTCGCCGACCCGCTGTGCAGCTGCACGGCGAACGGCGGCTACTGGAGCGCGTCGAGCTACGCCGGCACACCGACCAGCGCCTGGTACGTCAACTTCTACGACGGTTTCGTCAACGTCTTCGCCAAGAGCAACGACGCGTTCGTGCGCGCCGTCCGATGACCGGCGGCGGCCTCTGCGTTCTCTGTGACCGCGTGCCGGATCACCGCCTGGCGCGCGCCGTTGGGGCGCGCGGCGCAGGCCGGCCCGGCGGCGGGCGCCGGCCGGTAGATGCACAGCGCGCCGGTGTGCACGGTGGCGGCGAGGTGACGGC